>DATHGU010000109.1:0-11469 GCA_035317495.1 Solirubrobacteraceae bacterium | reverse complement strand
CCCGGGTGCTCGAACCTCGGGGATGAGCTCGACGCCACGCGCGTGCACCTGAACCACCGCGACGTGACGCTGATCTGCTTCTCGCGCGCGCCGATCGATCGGCTCGTCGCCTACAAGCAGCGGATGGGTTGGCGGTTCCCCTACGTCTCGACCTATGAGACCGAGTTCCCGTTCGACTTCGGGCTCGCGCTGACGCCCGCGCAGGCCCCGGAGATCCCCGAGGTCAAGGCGATGATCGACAACCCTCCCGAGTGGCTCGAGGAGTGGGGACGTCAGGTCGGCGCCAAGCTCGAGGACGGCCTGCGCGAGGGCCCGAGCTTCATCGCCTTCGCGCGCGAGAACGGGAGCGTTTACCACACCTACACGGTGATGGCGCCCGATCGGTTCGTCGCGCCGTACAACTCGTTCCTGCTCGAGCGAACGCCGAAGGCGCCGCCCGAGGAGCCTCGCGCCTGGCGCAAGGACGAGTACCCGAGCTGATCGCGGCACGATGAGCTCCAGATCCGATCGGCCCGACGATCGGCCCGACATCCGGCCCAACGTCCGCGATGCGTCGGAGCGCGACGCCGCGGCGTGCGCGGCGATCTACGCGCCGTACGTCAGCGACACGGCGATCACCTTCGAGATCGACCCGCCCTCCGCCGCGGAGATGGCCGAGCGCATCGCGGCCGCGACTCGCACACACGCATGGGTCGTCCTGGAGGACCAGGGAAGCGTCGTTGGGTACGCCTACGGCTCTCCGTTCCACCCGCGCGCCGCCTACCGCTGGGCGTGCGAAGCCAGCGTGTTCCTCGAGCTCGGTCGCCGACGCACCGGAGGCGGCAGGGCGCTCTACGACGCGCTGCTCCCGCGGCTGATCGAGCGAGGATTCCGGATCGTCGTCGCGGGCATGACGCTGCCCAACGACGCCAGCGTCGGATTGCACCGCGCGATCGGATTCGAACCGGTCGGCACCTACCGGCGCATAGGCTTCAAGCACGGCAGCTGGCACGACGTGGCCTGGATGCAACGCATTCTCGGCGGCGGCGGCGGGGGCGACCCACCGCCTGAGCCCACGTAGCTCCCACCGGTGCTGCCTCCGCAGAGAGATGCCTGACGTAGTCGCGCATCACCCCCTCGGCGGCGCGGGCCTCGCGCCGAGGCGCGCGCGCCTCGGCGCGCTCGTCGCGGGACCGTGACGCGGCCGTCACGCGCCCTGCTCTACGGGCTTGGCCGCCGGCGGCGCGAGCGTGTCGGGGCGGTCGATCGCGAGGTGCGGCAGCCGCCGTCCGAGCCAGTCCGGCAGCGCCCACGTGCGTCGCCCGAGGATCTCGAGCACGGAGGGGAGCAGCAGGCTGCGTACGACGAACGCGTCGAGGAACACCGCGCTCGCGAGGCTCAGCCCGAACAGCTTCAGGACGCGCTGGTCGCCGACGGCGAAGGACAAAAAGACGCAGATCATGATCGTCGCAGCGGCCGTGATCACGCGCCCAGTGGACGCCAGTCCGCGGGTCACCGCCTGCGTGGCGTCGCGTCGTCGCGACCACTCCTCGTGGATGCGCGAGACGAGGAACACCTCGTAGTCCATCGACAGCCCGAAGACGATCGCGAACAGCATCACGGGGATGAAGGCCTCGATCGGGCCGCCCTTCACGTTGAAGAAGCCGCCCAGCCATCCCCACTGGAAGATCGCGACGACGACGCCGAGCGCGGCGCCGATCGAGAGCAGGTTCATGAAGGCGGCCTGCACGGGGATCACGAGCGAGCGGAAGACGATCAGCAGCAGCAGCGCCGACAGCGCGACGACGATTCCGACGAACAGCGGCAGCTTGTTGGAGAGCACGTTCGTGAAGTCGATCGTCGTCGCCTGCTGGCCGCCCACGAGGATCCGCGCGCCCGTGCTCTGCGCGAGCGGTGGCAGCGTGTGCTTGCGCAGGCTTTCGACGAGGTCGCTCGTCGCCAGCGACTGGGGGGCCGAGCTCGGGTAGACGAGCAAGACGGCCGTCTGGCCGTTGGGGCTGATGCGCGCGGGCGATACAGATGCGACATCCCCGCCGGCGCGCAGCGACGCCGCGATCTGAGTCACCGCGGCCGAGTCGCCGGCGTGTGGCAGCGTGGCGACCACCTGCAGTGGCCCGTTGAAGCCGCGCCCGAAGCCCTTGGCGAGCAGGTCGTAGGAGTGGCGGGTGGTCGAGCTGGGAGGGTTGTTGCCGGCGTCGCTGTTGCCGAGGCGCAAGGCGAGCGCGGGGGCGGCGAGCGCGAGCATGATCGCCAGGCCCGCGACGGCGCCGGGCCACGGGTGGCGTTGGATCAGCGACGCCCAGCGCGCCCATGCGCCGCGGGCGTCGCGCGCCGCGGATGACTCGCCGCTGTTGCGCGCGCGGCGGCCGGGCCGCGCGATGCGCTCGCCGAAGCGCGAGAGGATCGCGGGCAGGATCGTGAGCGCTGCGAGCATCGTCATCAGCACCGCCAGAGAGGACGCGACGGCGAGGCCGTAGAGGAAGCTCACGCCCAGCGCGAACTGCCCGAGCAGGGCGATGATCACGGTGATGCCGGCGAACAGCACGGCCCGGCCGGCGGTGTCCATCGCTTCGGAGATCGACGTCTGAAGGTCCATCCCGGCGCGGTAGTTCTGCCTGAAGCGCGTGATCAGGAACAGGGCGTAGTCGATTCCGACGCCGAGCCCGATCATCGCCGCCAGCTGCGTCGCGAAGTCCGGCGTCGAGATGACCTGCGAGCCGAGCCCGGCGAGCCCGATCGCCGTCCCCAGTCCGAGCAGGGCCGTGAGGATCGGCAGCCCCATCGCGAGCGCCGAGCCGAAGGTGATCAGCAGCACGATCATCGCGGCGAGCAGCCCGACGGCGGTCGCGGTCCCGATCGAGACCCGCTCGACCTGCTCGATCGCCTGGCCGCCGAGCTGGACCTCGAGCTGGGGCGAGCGGGCCGTGTGAGCAAGCGAGATGACACGCTCCACGGCAGCCTTGGGAAGGGTGTTTGCACGCTGGTCGAAGTTGACCGTCGCGAACGCGATCTGGCCGTTGCTCGAGACATCGCGTGCGCCCGCCGGCGAGTAGGGACTGACGACGCCGCTGACGTGCGGGAGCTGGGCGATCTGCGCCAGCACCGGCGCCACGCGCGCCTTCACAGCCGGCGCGCTGACGCTGCCGCTGCGGGCGTGCAAGACGATCTGGTCGGAGTCGCCCGACTGCGCGGGGAAGTCGCGCTTGAGCAGATCGACCGAGCGCTGCGAGTCGGTGCCGCTCAGCGAGAAGCTGTTGCTGTAGTTGGTGCCGACTGCGCTGGAAGCGCCAAATGCGCCGACCAACGCGACGACCCAGCCGAGCAGGACGATCCGCCGGTGTCGTGCAGCCCAGCCGCCGACCCGCGCGACGATGCCCAGCCTGCGCTGCTGCGCTGTCGTCGGGCTCATCTCACACCTCCGCTATACTTTTGATTAATAAATATTTATAAAAATGAATAGTTCGCAGATCGAAGGAGAGTAGCAGGAAGATCATGGCCGTCAAGACCAATCCCCAGACCCAGCCCCGGCCGAGT
This sequence comes from Solirubrobacteraceae bacterium, assembly GCA_035317495.1. Classification (GTDB taxonomy): domain Bacteria; phylum Actinomycetota; class Thermoleophilia; order Solirubrobacterales; family Solirubrobacteraceae; genus Palsa-744. Next base: position 7,935 of record DATHGU010000109.1, on the reverse strand, counting down.
GTCGAGGACGACCTGATCGAGCTCACCTCGCTTGTGCCCGTGACGCTCCACGACCTGAAGAACGCGGTTCCTGCGCCAATGCCGATGCGCGACGCGATGGAACGCGCCTCGCTCGGAAAGCGTCACGCAAGCGCGCTGCTGGCCGTCGCGGCCACCGAACCGATCGGCGTGAGCGAACTGGCCAGGCGCCTCGGCCTGCTGCTGTCGAGCACCAGCACGATCGTCGGGGAGCTCAGCCGCGCGGGCATGCTCGAGCGCGCGGAGGACGACGAGGACCGCAGGCGAACGATCGTACGCGTGCACGAGGACTACCGCGATGCGATGGAGGGATGGCTCGAAGTGGCGCTCGCGCCGTTTCGAACCGCGCTGGAGCGACTCTCGCCACAGGCCCGCGCGCACTTCATGGAAGGCTGGCGCATCCTCCACGAAGAGGCGGCGCTACGCGCATCCGACGAGGACCACAGCGCGGACTGCGAGTCCTAGCGACTGGTCGTCGCTCTGCGTGGGCACCCCGCGGGCGATACCCAAACGGTCACCGGGTAGTTTCGCGCCGGGCCACGGAACACGACGCGCGCGAGCTGCTCGGCGCGAGGCGCCGGGCTCGCGCTGCCGTCCTTGACGTAAACCGTGCAGTCATAGGGGCGCTTGCGCAGTTCATACCACGTGCCGAGTCGCACGTTGCCACCCGGCGACAGCGGCCGAATCCCTCGACGGACGAGCGCGAAGCGAGCGGCCATTTTGAACCTGAACGTCGCGTTGCCGAGCCCGCCCGGAAGCCGTACCGTGCGGCCCGCGGGGATCGCGCGATCCAGTACGGCGTACACGCCGCCGAGCGGCCGGTACTCGGGCAGGTGAAAGTCCGGCCGCTCGGCGATCGACACGGCCGCGGCGACGATCGCCACGGCGCATACGCCGATCGCCACGGCGCCGACGCCGATCGCGGACGCGAGCCCCGCTGAGCGCCGAAAGGAAAGGGCCCATTGCCGAGTAACCCGTTGCCCCGACGCTCTCACGGGTTGCGCGAGCGCTCGCACGAGCGACCAGCCGAGCATCAGCCACACGAACATCCCGGCGGGCGATCCCCACCACAGCGTGTATGCGAGGGTCCCGCCGAGCAAGCGGGTCGTCGGCGTCGCGTAGGCGATCGCCGCCAGCCCGAAGCACAGCGTCAGGGCGATCAGCGCGCCCGCGCTCTCCGCGACGCGGCGGCGCAGGAGGCCCAGTGCTGCGAATGCGAGGATCGCACAGAGCGCAAGCAGCGTCGACACGGTGGCGAGCGTGCCCGCTGCGCTGCGAACTTCGTTCTTGCGTTCCCACGGCGAGGAGGGGTCGGTCAGCCACCAAGGCGGAACGCCGATCGCCCTTTCGACCGCGTGCCAGCCGACGGACGCGCCGAGCTTGTGGTCGCTCGCTTTGGCCGTCCTGATCACGGCGGTCAGGTTGCCGGTCGGTTCGCTCAGCTGATCGACGATCGGCGGAGTCCAGCACGCGATCGCAAGCACCACCGCGGCGAGCGCCCACCATCGCGCGCGTCCTCGACGTGCGCCGCCAGGGGTGTGCGCGTCGGGCGCCGCGTCGGGCGCCCGCGGGTCGGCCGCGCCGCCCGGTGTCCGCGGGTCGGCCGCGCCGCCCGGCGCCCGCGCGTGGGCCGTGCCTCCGGGCGTCTGCCGCTCGGCGCGCCGCGAGGTCCGTGACGCGACCAGTCCGACGATCGCTATCGCGAGCATGCCGACGGAGGGCAGCAGGTAGGTCAGCTGGCACTGGACGACGAAGCTCGCGACGAGTGCGGTGAGGGGCAGCAGGCGATATTCACCGCATGCCACAGACCAGCAGAGGAAGATCAGCAAAGTGAACGGGAGCAATCCGGCTGACGGGTTCCAAACGTCGTGCAGCACCTCGGGGGCCAGCGAGCGACACATCAGCGAGAGCGCGATCGCGGTCGCGAACATGAAGGCGAGGCCGCCGCGCCGGCGGGCCAGAACGACCACCCCGATCGTCGCCGCGACGTTGACCAGCCCGATCGTCAGCGTCAGCGTTCCCGGGCTTCCGAAGCGCGCGGGCAGCGCCAGCAACCAGTACAGCATCGGCCCGAGGCTCCTGACCGTGTGGCCGGTGACCGCGGTCGAATCGGAGTATTGGCCGACGAGCGGCGTATGCGGTGTGAAGACGTCGAAGGCGCGCGTGGCGATGATCGCCTGATCCCCGGCGGGCCTCCAGCCGTCGACCAGCGCCCGGAGCGTAGCGGCAACGATCGGCCCCGCCGCGCAGAAGCCCACCACGGGCGCTAGTGCGTGATCGACGAGCCAGCGCCTCGCCGCGGACCCTGCGTCTCTTCGCCTGGACGCACCCGAGTCGCCTCTGCGCGTCGTCGAGCGACGCGTAGCGCGGACGGCCCCTGGAGGATTTTCGACGGACGACACGGGCCGACCGTAAACTACCCGCCTCGCGTCGCCCGAGATCCCGGTGGGGTCTATTGTGGCGACGACGATGCGCGTCTTCCATCGAGAGAAAGCCGGGCGGCCGCTGCGAATCATCTGGACGCTCGAGGAGGTGGGCGAGCCATACGAGCTGACCGTCATGAGTCGCGAGGAGGGCCAGGCCGAGGCGCACCGCGACCGTCATCCGCTGGGCCGCGTTCCGGTGCTCGAGGACGACGAGGGGTTTCTGTTCGAGTCGGCCGCGCTTTGCCTGCACGTCGGCGACCTGCATCCGGAGGCGGGCCTCGTGCCCCCGCTCGGCACGCACGAGCGGGCGCTCGTCTACCAGTGGGCGTGTTTCGCGCCCGCCGAGCTCGAGCCATCGCTGTTCGAGGCGTGGAGCCAGGCCGAGAAGGACCCCGCGCGCGCCGCCGCCGCGCGCGAGCGCTTTGACCGTGCGGCAGATGCGGTGGCAAGCGCGCTCGACGGCCACGAGCATCTGGTCGCCGAACGCTTCAGCGTCGCCGACGTGCTCGTCGGCACGGCGCTGCTGTTCACGGTGCGCGCCGGGTTCGCGGACGAGTTGCCGCAGAGCCTCAAGGACTACACCGGACGGCTCGCCCAGCGTCCTGCATTCCAGCGCGCCGTGCAGCGCACGTTCGGCTAGCAGGCGCTGTCAGGCGGATCTTCGGCGATCGTCCCGCTCACTCCTCGGGCATGTCCGAGGCGGACACGGCGAACACGATGTGCCGGCGGGCGATCGTCAGGTAGGGATGCAGCTCAACCGGCCCGCCCTCCAGCGGCGCGACCGTCACCTCGGTCAGCGTGAGGAAGTCGCGCTCGGAGGCGTTCAGCACGTCGGAGACGCGGCTGCGATAGCCGTCTCGCGCGAGCGTCAGCAAGCCCTCGATCCGGTGGCGCTCGGTCTCGATCCTGATCCGTTCGCGCCTGTGATCCATGCTGTCCTGGTCGTCACGCCAGGACTCCTCGGCGTTCATATGAGCATTATCGCCGCACCGCGTACGTGCGGGTCGTCGTGGTCCGCCGGCCCGTCGGCCCCGCGGCGACGATGCGCACGCGCGCGGTGATCGCCGCGCGACGCCCGAGCGCGCGCTGCAGCCGCCGCAGGGCGCTCGGGGCGACTCGCAACCGCACATGCCGGGCCAGCGCTCGCGGGAGCGAACGCGCGGCGCCCACGAGCGTCACCGAGCCGTGCCGGCCCGCCGGCGAGAGCGTCCCGGTGAGGAGCACCTTGCACCCGCGCTGGCAGCTCACCTTCAAGGCGAGCGCGCGGCGCGCGAGCACGCCGGAGCGGCGCGGCAGGCTCACGCGCAGGACGGGCGCGACGTCCAGCGGCGGAGGCCACGCGCCGGGGGGCACACAGCCCGTCGGCGCCGGCGTGACGGGGTTGAAGCGCTGGACGCGGTTGTTGTTCGTGTCCGCCACGTAGACCGAGCCGGCGCAGTCCACGGCGATCGCCGTGGGCTGCGAGAAGTCGCCCAGTCCGATGCCGCGCAGCCCCCAACGGGCGAGGTACTGCCCGCCGGCGTCGAACACCTGGACGCGGTTGTTTTCGCCGTCGAGCACGTACACGGCGCCCGCTCCGTCGACGGCCACGCCGCTGGGGGCGTTGAAGCGGCCGTCGCCACCTCCGCGCGAGCCCCACTGGCGGATCACGCCGCCGCCTGCGGAGAGCTCGACGATGCGGTTGTTGCCCCGATCGGCCACGAATATGTTTTCGCCCACCGCCGCGCCGCTCACGGCGACAGCGGACGGATGGTTGAAGCCACCCGCTTCGCTGCTGGCGGTTCCGTTACCCCCGCCGGCGCCCCAGCGCGCCTGCAGCGAGCCTTCCGGTCCGTATGCGAGCACGCGGTTGTGGCCGGTGTCGGCGACGTAGATCCTGCCCGTCTGGGGCGCGACGGCGACCGAGGACGCCCCGTTGAGCTGAGCCCCACCGAGGCTGTTGGGGCCGCCGAGTTCGGACAGGAACGTGCCGTCGCCCCACATGTGCACGATCCGTTCGCTGTCCTGGTCGGCGACGTACACCGAGCCGCGCGGGTCGACGCCGATGCCCGACGGCCTGGCGAAGCCCGCCCAGTGCCCGCCGGCGGTCGTCCGCACGCCGACGAACGCGTCCGTGCCGGGCGCGAACAGCTCGACTCGGCTGCCGACCGTGTCGGAGACGAGCAGGCCGCCGGCCGGGTCGGGCGCCAGGCCGCGCGGGCCGGTCATCAGCGCGCCGAGCCCCTTCGCCGATGTGCCGAGCGTGCGCAGGAAGCGCCCTTCGGGGTCGTACACCTCGATCCGATCGTTGGCCGTGTTGGCAACGTACGTGTCACCCGCCGGATCGCTGGCGAGCGCGCGCGGGAAGGCCAGCTGACCGGGTTTCGTGCCGTAGCCGCCCCATGCGCCCGCGAACGCGAGCTGCGGAGTGAGCTTGACGACGCGGTGGTTGAGATCGTCGGCCACATACGCGTTGCCCGCCGCGTCGAGCGAGACGCCGTAGGGGAAGCCGAACTGTCCCGGGCCCGTGCCCTCCGAGCCGGCTGAGCTCTGATAGGCGCCATCCAGATCGAATTTCTCGATGCGGTGGTTGTCGTCGTCCGCCACCAGCACCTCGCTCGCGTTGGCGGCGACGCCGCGCGGATAGCGGAACTGGCCGGGGCCGCTGCCCTTCGTGCCCCATTCCATCACTTCGCCGCCTTCCAGGTTGAAGCGCTCGATGCGGTTGTTGCCGGAATCGGCTACGTACACGTAGTTGCCGGCCACCGCGATCCCGCCGCCCGGCGGCTGGGTGTAATCCAGCGAGGACCCAAAGCTGAACTGCCCCGGTTCGCTGCCCTTGTGCCCCCACCGCGTGATGAACGTGCCGTTGGCGTCGAACTTCTCGATCCTGTTGCGGCTCGAGTCGACCACGTACACGTTGCTTGCGGCGTCCGTCGCCAGACCGCCGATCGGGCCGAACTGCCCGTGGCCGCCGCCGTAAGAGCCCCACTCGCCCTCGAACACGCCCATGTCGCTGAACTTCTGCACCACGAAGCCGAGCTGGTCGGCGACGTACACGTCTCCCTGCGCGTTGACGGCGACCGCCTCGGGAAAGCGCAGCACGCCCTCGGCGCGCTGGCCGATGATCTGCGCCGACGCGTAGGGGCACGGCGCGGAGCCGGCGCCCGGACAGGCCTCGGCCAGCGCGCGATCGGCGCCCGCGAGTGCGACGGCGCCGAGCGCAAGCGCCGTCGGCAGCACCGCCCGCGCGAGGAGCATCGGGCGGAGCACCGCTTGCATCGGGCGGAGCGCCGCTTGCGCGCGCGAGCGCCGAGGCCGAGGGTTCATCGCGGGATCACAACACGTCTGACCGCGCGATGTCGCGCTTCGCTGATTCGGCGTCGAGCTTCGCGGGCTCGCCGGTCAAAGTCGCGGCGAGGCGTGATGCCGCGCGCTAGCGGACGCGCTCGGCGGCTCGCGCGGCGAGTCCCGCCCGTGTACGCGTCGTCGTGGGTGGAGCGCCGGGCGGCAGCGGGCGGTTGCGCTCGTCGCGCACGATGTACAACGGGCGATGCTTGACCTCGTCGTAGATGCGTCCGACGTACTCGCCGATCACGCCGATGGCGATCAGCTGGATACCGCCGAGCAGCAGGATCGCGATCGTGATCGAGCCGAAGCCCGGGAGGTAGGAGTCGAACGTTCGCAGCGCGATCACGACGGGGATCGCGATGAAGGCGACGCCGGCGGAAAGGATTCCCACGTAGGTGGCCAGCTGCAGAGGCAGGTGCGAGAACGAGGTGATCGCGTCGAGCGAGAAGCGCAGCATCTTGCGCACCGTGTACTTCGTCTCACCGGCGTGGCGCGCGTCGCGCTCGTAGGAGACGGCGGTCTGGTTGAAGCCGACCCACACGGTCATCCCGCGCAGGAAGCGCGAGCGCTCGGTCATTGCCAGCAGCGCGTCCAGCGCACGGCGGTCGAGCAGTCGGAAGTCGCCCGAGTTCGGCTCCAGGTCGACCTGCGCGAGCTTGTCGAACAGCTTGTAGAACCACGAAGCGCTGGCCAGCTTGAAGGCCGTCTCGCCGTCGCGCTGCTTGCGCACCGCGTACACCACATCGGCGCCCTGGCTCCACTGGGCGATCATGTCCGGGATCAGCTCGGGCGGGTCCTGCAGGTCGGCGTCGATCATCGCCACGACGTCGCCGATCGCGTGCTCGAGGCCCGCCGTCAGCGCCGCCTGGTGGCCGAAGTTCCTCGAGAGATGAATAACGCGGACGCGTCTATCCCTGGCGGCGAGCTCGTCGAGCAGCTCGGGCGTACGGTCGCTCGAGCCGTCGTTCACCAGCACCAGCTCGAACTCGAAGTCGGCGGCGGCCGCGCAGGCGCGCGCGACGAAGTCCTCGACGAGCTCCTGCTCGTTGTAGACAGGGGCCACCACGCTGAGCAGGGTGGGTGTGCGAAGTGGTGTGTTCGACATACGCGTTGTTACCCGGGGCGGGTGATAGAGCTTGCCACGGGGTTATCAGTGTGCGTTAAGCCTTCGATGAATTTATCGTTCATCCTCTCAAGGGATGCCCGCCGACGACGACGCAACCCGCAGAGCGCCCATGAGCCTACCGGGGCCGGCCCGCCGGCTGAGTGCGCCCATGCTCGTGCAGTTCGTGAAGTTCGGCATCGTCGGCGTGTCCAACACGCTGCTGTTCTTCTCGATCTACACGGTCCTGCTGAAGGTTTTCGGCGTGTGGTACCTCGCAGCCTCGGCGATCGGCTTCACGATCGGCGCGATCAACGGCTTCCTGCTCAACCGCCGCTGGACGTTCCGCGGGCACGTCGGCGATGCGCTGACGCCGGTGCGCTGGGGCGTCGTGCAGGGCTGCGGTCTCGGTCTCAACGAGGGCCTCTTGTACCTGTTTGTCGACGGCGCGACGCTCGACAAGCTGCTCGGCCAAGCGTTCGCGACGGTCATCGTCACGGTCATCACGTTCCTCGTCAACCGCGCCTGGACCTTCCGCATGCACCCGCACGTGGCGGCGGCCGACGCGGACGCCTGAGCACCGTCAGCGGAACACGGCGAGCAACGACAGCCCCGCGGGGATCCGTCCGCCGCGCCCGATCAGCGCCGCCTCGAGCGACAGCGGACGCTCGAGCAGCCAGTTGAGCGGCTCGGGGGGGACCCACAGGTCGAGGCTCGACTCGGTCGGCTTGCGGCTGAAGCGATCGAGCACGCGCAGCAGGATCGCGGCGGGCAGCAGCAGCGAGTTGAAGTACGTCGTGCGCACCTGTTGCCAGCCGGCCTGCTCGCAAATCCGCTGCAGCGAACGGCGCGTGTAGCGACGATGGTGGTGGTTGATCTCGTCGTGGCCGCTCCACAGCCACTGATAGGCGGGCACCGTCACCAGCAGCGCGCCGCCCGGAGCGACCACCCGGCGCAGCTCGCGCAGCGCGCGCAGGTCGTCCTCGAGGTGCTCGATCACGTCGAGCGAGGCCGCCAGGTCGAACGCGGCGGCGTCGAAGGGCATGTCCAGCACCGACC
>DATHGU010000108.1:0-2159 GCA_035317495.1 Solirubrobacteraceae bacterium | reverse complement strand
AACCACAAACGGCTCCGCGAGCTCATCACCGAACTCGAGGAACTCAGCCTCGCCATCGCCGAGGCCGACCCCCGCTGGAACCGCTAGCCAGACCGCCCGGCATAGGCGCCGGCCGACCCGCCGGAACCGGAACGGCAGCCTCCAGATCGTGTGGGCAGCGCCCGCTTAACCCGTGGACAGCTCCTCTGCCAGAAGGCATATGCCCAGCTCAGGGCTAAACGTGAAAACCTCACCCGTAAAATCCCAGGTCAAAGCCACTCCCGGTGATGACTTTGATATGGCTTGGATAGGCCGGGCAGCAACGGCGGTCATCTGCTCGCCCTCTCCCCCGCCGAGTCGTCGTCGGCCTGGTCCTCGTCGTGCCACAAGGCGGCGGCTACGCCCGGGCTGTCACCCATGGCCGCCGTCGGCTCTCGATGACGCTCGCCCGGACGCTCACGGTATTGGTGTAGATCATGCGCCGGTACCCGAGGGCACGGTAGTTGCCCCACATCGCGGCCGGGCAGACTGTAGGGCGCGCGGCAAACGCGACACCCCGGGGCCGGGATCGGAGCGAATGATGAAGGCAGTCCGTTTCAGCCAGTTCGGGGGCCCGGAGGTCCTCGAGATCGTGGATCTCCCCGATCCGCATCCGGGTCCCGGCCAGGTCCGGATTGCGGTGCGCGCGGCCGGCGTCAACCCGAGCGACTGGAAGAAGCGCAAGGGCCTGATGGATGGGGAGCCGCCGCAGACCATGGGCCACGAGGCGGCGGGCGTCGTCGACGAGCTCGGCGAGGGCGTTGCGGACGTGGCCGTCGGCGATCGCGTGTTCGGCTTCTCCGCCGAGGGGGCGGCCCAGGCCGAGCTGGCGGTGCTGTCCTACTACGCGGCGATCCCGCCGTCGCTCGACTTCGCCGGCGCTGCGGCGCTGCCGGCCGCCATCGAGACGGCCACGCGCGCGCTCGACCAGCTCGGCGTCGGGAGCGGCAGCACGCTGCTCATCAACGGCGCCTCCGGAAGCGTCGGCAGCGCCGCGGTTCAGCTCGCCGTGGTGCGCGGCGCGCGCGTGATCGGCACCGCCAGTCCGGCCAACCACGAGTACCTGCGCTCGCTGGGCGCCGAGCCCGTCGCCTACGGCGAGGGCCTCGCCGGGCGGGTTCGCGCGCTCGCGCCCGACGGCGTCGACGCGGCGCTCGACGTCGCCGGGAGCGGCGTCCTGCCCGAGCTCATCGAGCTCGCGGGCGGCCCGTGCCGCGTCGTGACGATCGCCGACTTCGGTGGCGCGCAGGAGTACGGGGTGACGTTCAGCAGCGGGGACGCCGGCCGCGCGGTCCACCCGCTCGCCGAGATCGCGGCGGCGCACCGCGTCAGCGAGGACGGTCGCGTGCGCGGGAAGCTCGTGCTGCTGGTCGGCTGATGCGGCCGCCGCGACCGTGCGTGACTCGGCTCGCCAGCTAGTATCCTGCGCCAGGCAACCTTTGCCCTCCCCCACAACGGCACGTGAGGGACACTGACTGCGATGAGTCAAGCCCCGTCGGCGCTAGGACGCCGCGTCATCGTCACTGGGCTGGCCGGGTCCGGGAAGAGCACGTTCTCGCTCGCGCTCGCTGCCAAGACCGGCTTGCCGGTCATTCATCTTGACCTCCACTTCTGGAAGCCCGGCTGGGTTGCACCGTCGGAGACCGAGTGGCGCGAGAAGCAATGTGGCGTGCTCGCCGGCAACGCGTGGATCGCTGACGGCAACTACCACGAGACACTCGATCTCCGGCTCGAACGCGCGGACACCGTTGTGTTTCTCGACCTGCCCTGGTGGCTTTGCGCAGGACGCGCGTTCCTGCGCGGCTTCCGAATGCCGAGCGAGTTGCCCGAAGGGTGCGACTATTCGGCCTGGCTGCGGTTGCGCGATGAGTGGCGTTTGGCCGTCCGCATCTGGCGGAAGCGCCGCTCAGAACCGGAGCGCGAACACGAAATCATTTCTCAGCACAGTCAGCATGTGGCCCTTCACGTGCTCAGATCCAAGCGGGCGGTCAGGGAATTCCTCGACGATCTGGACGCCGACCACGTGGAAGCCGGCAACGGTTGATCGGACGCCGAGCGACTCGCCCCTAACGCCCGGCTCGGAGTCACGCCACCAACGAGCAAACGTTGCTTGACCCTACTGCCTAGGAGAACGTCAACGT
>DATHGU010000107.1:0-2909 GCA_035317495.1 Solirubrobacteraceae bacterium | reverse complement strand
TCGGCGAGATCTGGCTGGCCGGCGACGAGGAGCGACGGGTCGATCTTCGGTACTCGTCATCCGACGGCTCGAGGTCGATCGCCGCGTTCGAGGAGGCCGGTCGCGCGCTCGAGGCCAACGGCGGCCCGCCGCTGGTGGCTCGCGTCATGAGGACGGGCCGGGCGTCCACCGTGGTGCGGATCAAGGACGACATCTCCGTTGAACGCGCCTCCCTCGCGGCTGATCTCGGACTGCGCACCTCGATGGCGTTCCCGATCAGGACCTCGGCCGGTGTCGCCGGCGTCGTGACGGTCTTTCGCGAGACGGCGGAGCGACCGCTCAGGGAAGTGCTCGACGCCATCCCTGTGGCCTGCCATCACATCGGGCGGTTTCTCGAACGTGTCCGCGCCGAGGGCGCCATCCAGGAGACGGCAAGAGAGCTGTCCGCGCTGGCGTCGACCGACTCGCTCACCGGTCTCAAGAACAGGCGCGAGTTCGATCGGGCGTTGCGCACCATCCCGCGCGAGCCGTTCGCCGTCCTGTCGGTGGATGTCGACTGCCTCAAGGACGTCAACGACGCCCAGGGGCACGCCGCCGGCGACGCGCTGCTGCGAATGGTCGGCAACACCCTTGGTCTTCTCGTGCGCGGATGGGATGTCATGGCTCGCGTCGGCGGCGACGAGTTCGCGGCCCTGCTTCCCGGCGTCGGCGTCTTTGGTGCCAGCCTCGTTGCCGAGCGCATGCGCACTGCCATGCACGCCCTGGTCCTGCCCAGCGGTCCCGTCAGGATCACCGCGGGATGGAGTGCGGCGCCTGCCGGGGCGGATCCTGTGTCGGTGTGGCACCGAGCGGATGAGAGTCTGTACAAGGCCAAGCGCGCTGGCCGCGACCGCGTTGAAGGCGCCTCATACGAACGGGGTGAGGCCGGTGACATCGCCGACAGGTCCTATTCCGACGTGGTCATGCGCGTGCTCGAGGGCGGCCTCCTCCACACCATGTTCCAGCCGATCGTCGACCTTTTCGATGGTTCGGTCATGGGCTATGAAGCGCTGGCCCGCCCTGAGGGATTCGCGGCCATGGACGCGGTCGAGGACGTGTTCGAGGCTGCCCGAACCGGTGGCCAGATTCGGGATCTCGACTGGGTCTGCCGGCGCAGGGCGGTCGAGGACGCCAAGGGGCTCCCGGAGGGTGCTGCTCTCTTCCTGAACATGAGCGCTGCCGCCCTGCTCGATCCCATCCACGGCGTTGACCAGTTGCTGCTCCTTCTCAGGGCGGTGAAGCGGGCGCCGTCGACTGTGATCCTCGAGATCACCGAGCACGAGCGCATCCGCGATTACGAGGCGCTCGGCCGTGTGCTTGCCTCGTACCGCGCGGTGGGCCTCCGTTTTGCGCTCGACGACGTCGGCGAAGGCCACTCGACCCTGGAGCTCCTCGCCGCCTCGGGGAGCGAATACCTCAAGCTGGGACGCAGCCTCACCATGACGTCCAGCCGGGTCGGCTCTCGCGCGGCCATGGAAGCGACGATGGCGTTCGCGCGCGCCAGCGGCGCGGCGGTCATCGCGGAGGGCGTCGAGAACGAGTTCGTGGCCGACCTCATGAAGGAGGCGGGAATCACCCTGGGGCAGGGCTTCGGGTTGGGGAAGCCGACGATGGTCGCCGACATCGAAGATGTGGGAGCTGCCCTGACCGGTCGGGCCGCGCTCAGCGTGCTCCGCCCGCGCCGGGGTGTGTCGAGCGCGCAGTAGGTCGCGCTTTCGACAGCGCGGGAATCCGTTCGAGTTCGCCGCCACCCGGGTACCATCTTGAGGGAGATGGCGATCGACGAGCTCCTCTCCAAGGCCTCGTACCTCCGCGAGGAGGAACGAGAGGTGCTGCAGCGCGCCTATGCGGTGGCCGAGCACGCCCACGAAGGGCAGTCGCGGCTCAGCGGCGAGCCGTACGTCAGCCATCCTGTTGCTGTGGCCGGCATCCTCGCCGACCTCGGCCTCGACGCCGACACCCTTGTGGCAGCGCTCCTGCACGACACCGTCGAGGACACCGACGTCACCCGCGAGCAGCTGCTCGAGGAGTTCGGCCCCCACGTCGCCAGGCTCGTTGATGGGGTCACCAAGCTCGGCAAGATCCATGTGCACACACGCGAGCAGGCCCAGGCGGAGAACATCCGCAAGATGCTCGTCGCCATGGCCGAGGACATCCGCGTGGTGCTCATCAAGCTCGGCGACCGCCTCCACAACATGCGCACCGTGGGTGCCCACAACGAGGAGCGCCGCCAGCGCATCTCACGGGAAACCCTCGACATCTACGCCCCCCTGGCGCACCGCCTCGGGATCTGGCAGATCAAGGGCGAGCTCGAGGATCTCGCCTTCGCGCAGCTCGACCCCGACAACTACCGCGCCGTCGCCGCCAAGGTGAGCAAGGCCGCCGAGGAGCGCGGGACGTTCATCAAGGACGTCACCGAGATCCTGCAACGAGAGTTCGAGAGGCTCGGCATCACCGCAGAGATCTCCGGACGGCCCAAGCACATCTTCAGCATCCACGACAAGATGGAGCGCTCCCACAAGGAGTTCGACGAGATCTACGACCTGATCGCGCTGCGCATCCTGGTGGACACCATCAAGGACTGCTACGGCGCGCTGGGAACCGTGCACTCCCTGTGGAAGCCGATCCCCGGGCGTTTCAAGGACTACATCGCCATGCCCAAGGGCAACGGCTACCAGTCGCTGCACACCTCGGTGGTGTCCCATACCGGCGAGCCGATGGAGGTGCAGATCCGCACGCAGGAGATGCACGTCACAGCCGAGTACGGCATCGCCGCCCACTGGCACTACAAGGAGGGCGCGGAGCCGACGCGGTTCGACGAACGGTACGGCTGGCTCCGTCTGCTCATGGACTGGCAGAAGGAGGTGCTCGACGCTGAGGCGTTCGTCGAC
>DATHGU010000106.1:0-8704 GCA_035317495.1 Solirubrobacteraceae bacterium | reverse complement strand
CGTTGCGGTCGAGCGCGCGCTGCCGGCGCTCGGCTTCTCCGGCGTGGAGAACGTGCACGTCGGCCGGCTGGTGGAGCTCGACGTGGACGACCCGGCCCAGCTCCAGCCGATGTGCGAGAAGCTGCTCGCGAACCCGCTCGTCGAGGATTACGAGATCGAGCTGCTCGACGGCAGCGGCTGACACGAAGTGCGGTTCGGCGTCCTTCAGTTCCCAGGCTCCTGCGACGAGGTCGATGCGCTGCATGCGGCGCGGCGGGTGGGCGATGCGGAGCTCATCTGGCATGGCGAGCGCGACCTGCGCGGCGCCGATGCGATCATCGTGCCGGGCGGCTTCTCCTACGGCGACTACCTGCGCGCGGGCGCGATCGCGCGGTTCGCGCCGGCGATGGAGTCGGTGATCGACTTCGCGCGCGAGGGCGGACTGGTGCTAGGGATCTGCAACGGCTTTCAGGTGCTTTGCGAGGCGCGGCTGCTCCCGGGAGCCCTGCTGCCGAACGTCAATCTGCGCTTCACCTCCCGCCAGGTCGAGTTGGAGGTGCTCTACAGCGGCGGCTCGTTCACCGCGGCATGCGCCCTGGGCGAGCGGCTGAGCATCCCCGCCAAGCACGCCTGGGGGCGCTACTACGCCGAGCCGCGCACGCTGGAGGCGATGGACCGCTCCGGCCAGCTCCTGCTGCGCTACGCGCCGGGCGAGAACTTCAACGGCTCCGTGCACGACATCGCCGGCGTGTGCAACGAACGCGGCAACGTCTTCGGCCTGATGCCGCACCCCGAGCATGCGGTCGACGAGCTCGTCGGCGGCTCGGCGGACGGGCTGAAGATCTTCGAGTCGATGCGCCTGGCCGTGGAGGGCGCGCGTGCCTGAGAACGCGACGCTGCCGACGCTCGAGGACGCGCTCGCGCTGGGGCTGACGCGCGGCGAGTACGAGCTCGTGTGCGAGAAGCAGGGCGGACCGCCGAACCTCCTAGAGCTCGCGATGTACTCGCTGCTGTGGAGCGAGCACTGCGCCTACAAGCACTCCAAGAAGCTGCTGCGCACGCTGCCGACCGACGGCCCATCGGTCGTGATGGGCCCGGGAGAGAACGCCGGCGCGGTCGACGTCGGCGGCGGTCTGGTGTGTGCGTTCAAGGTCGAGTCGCACAACCACCCGAGCGCCGTCGAGCCCTTCCAGGGCGCCGCCACCGGCGTCGGCGGCATCCTGCGTGACATCTTCGCGATCGGCGCGCGACCGATCGCCGTGCTCGACTCGCTGCGCTTCGGCGAGCCGCACGGCGGGCCGGGCACGCGCACGCGCTACCTGCTCGACGGAGCGGTCGCGGGGATCGGGCACTACGGCAACTCGATCGGCGTCCCGACGGTCGGCGGCGAGGTCTACTTCGAGGGGCCATACGAGCACAACTGCCTGGTGAACGCGATGGCGCTCGGCCTGGCGCCGCGCGAGCGGCTGATGCGCAGCGCCGCCGCAGGACCGGGCAACGTGCTCGTGCTGTTCGGCGCCTCGACCGGCCGCGACGGGATCGGCGGCGCCTCGGTGCTCGCGTCCGCCGAGCTCGGCGACGACGGCGATGGCGGCGAGGACAAGCGCCCGACGGTGCAGGTCGGCGACCCCTTCGAGGAGAAGAAGCTGCTCGAGTGCTCGTTGGAGCTGCTCGAGCGGAGCCTGATCGTCTCGCTGCAGGACCTCGGCGCGGCCGGCCTGACCTCGTCGGCGGCCGAGATGGCCTCCAAGGGCGACGTCGGGATCGACATCGACGTCGCCACGGTGCCGCTGCGCGAGCCGGGCATGGAGCCGTTCGAGGTGATGGTCAGCGAGTCCCAGGAGCGCATGCTGTGCGTCGTCGAGCCGGCCAGCGTCGCGGCTGTGCTCGAGCTGTGCGAGAAGTGGGAGGTGGGCGGAGCCGCGATCGGAACGGTCACCGACAGCCGCCGGATGCGCGTGCTGCGCGACGGCGAGCTCGTCGGCGAGATGCCCGTGCGGGCGCTGGTCGACGAATGCCCGCTGTATGACCTGCAGCCGGCCAAGCCGGCGCAGCCGGTCTATCGGCGGCCGGTGGGAACGCTCGCCGCGGATGCCGGCGTGCGCGAGGCGCTGCTGGCGCTGCTGGCGAGCCCTAACATCGCCTCGCGCAGGCCGCTGTTCGAGCGCTACGACGCGATCGTGCAGTCGCGCACCGTGCGCCGGCCAGAGCAGGCCGACGCCGCCGTGCTCGCGCTCGAGGACGGCAGCGCCCTGGCGGTGAGCATCGACTGCAACGGCCGGCGCGTGGCCGCAGACCCGTACCGCGGGACGATCGAGGCCGTGCTCGAGTGCGCCGCCAACCTCGCCTGCGTCGGGGCCGAGCCGCTCGGGACGACCAACAACCTCAACTTCGGCAACCCCGAGAAGGGCCACATCGCCTGGCAGCTGAGCGAATCGGTACGCGGGCTCGGCGAGGCCTGCCGCGCGCTGCAGGCGCCGATCGTCGGCGGCAACGTGTCGCTGTACAACGAGGGCGCGACCGGCCCGATCTACCCCACGCCGGTGATCGGCATGGTTGGTCGGCTGCCCGACGCGCGGGCGGCCGGGCGGCTGGGCTTCGCGCGCGCGGGCGAGCAGGTCGCGCTCGTCGGCCCCTTCGAGCCGTCGCTCGCGGCCGGCGAGCTCGACAAGCTGCGCGGCGAGCCGCTGCCCGACGGCCTGCGCGAGCTCGACATCGACGCGGTGCGCGCCGCGCACGTCGCGATCCGCGACGCCGTGCGCGCAGGAGCGCTGTCGAGCGCGCACGACATCGCCGAGGGCGGCCTGGCGGTCGCGCTGGCCGAGTGCTGCCTGGCCGGCTCGGTCGGCGCCGAGGTCGATGTTGGCACGGTCGACGTCGGCGCGCTCGATGTCGGCGAGGGCGGGCCGGGCGACGATCTGGCCGGCCTGTTCGGCGAGGGTCCCGGCGGGTTCGTCGTGGGCGGCTCGGCCGAGGCGTTGCGCGAGCTTGGCCCGCGCGTGCCCGTCAGGGTGATCGGGACCGTCGGGGGCGACGCGTTGACGATCGTGCGACGTCCGAGCGGCGCTCCTGAGATCACGATCTCGCTCGACGAGCTTGCCGAGGTCCACAACGGTCTCGCAGAGATGTTCTCGTGAGAAATGCCCCTGCTAGCGTGTGCTTGTAATGCGTGAGGGACCGCGCGACGAGTGCGGAGTATTCGGACTGTATGCGCCCGGTCACGAGGTGTCACGTTTGTCGTACTTCGCGCTGTACGCGCTGCAGCACCGCGGCCAGGAGTCCGCCGGCATCGCCGCGGCCGACCGCGATGCGCACATCATCACGCGCCGCGAGCTGGGGCTGGTCAGCCAGGTGTTCTCGGAGAACGACCTGCGCACGCTGGCGGGCGAGCTGGCGATCGGGCACGTGCGCTACTCGACGACCGGCTCGAACGCCTGGGAGAACTCCCAGCCGGTGCAGCGGTCGGAGGGCACGAACGGCTCGCATCGCGAGGTGGCGCTGGCGCACAACGGCAACCTGATCAACGCCGTCGAGCTGCACAACGAGATGCTCGAGGCGGGCGTGACGTTCAGCTCGACCTCCGATTCGGAGATCATCGCCGCGCTGATCGCGACGCACCCCGCGGAGCACGTCGAGGATGCGATCGCCGAGGTGATGCCGCGCCTGCGCGGCGCCTTCTCGACGGTCGTCATGACGAAGGACCGCGTGGTGGCCTTCCGCGACCCGCACGGCCTGCGCCCGCTGTCCATCGGCACGCTCCCCGACGAGGGGACGGGCGAGTCCGACGGCGAGACACGCTACTGCGTGGCGAGCGAGTCGTGCGCGTTCGACATCATCGGCGCGAAGCTGCTGCGCGAAGTGCAGCCCGGCGAGATGGTCACCCTCGGCGAGGACGGCCTTCAGAGCCGCATGGTGGCGCCCGGCGGCAGGCGCGCGTTCTGCGTGTTCGAGTACATCTACTTCGCGCGGCCGGACTCGCGCATGAACGACCAGGTGCTGCAGGTGGCGCGCGGGCGGATGGGCGAGATCCTGTGGAAGGAGGCGCCGGTCGAGGCGGACCTGGTGATCGCCGTGCCGGACTCCGGCAACCCGGCGGCCCGCGGGCTGGCGCGCGCGGCGGGGCTGCCGCAGGACGACGGCTTCGTCAAGAACCGCTACGTCGCGCGCACGTTCATCCAGCCCGGCCAGGAGCTGCGCAAGCACGGGCTGCGGCTGAAGTTCAACCCGCTGCCGGAGGTGATCGCGGGCAAGCGCCTGGTCGTCGTGGACGACTCGATCGTGCGCGGCAACACGACGCGCCAGATCGTGCAGATGCTCAAGGACGCCGGCGCGGCGGAGGTCCACATGCGCATCTCCGCGCCGCCCATCAAGCACCCCTGCCACTATGGCATCGACATGTCCACGCGCGAGGAGATGATCGCACACGGTCGCACGACCGAGGAGATCGCCGCGGAGCTCGGCTGCGACTCGCTGCACTACCTCTCGCTGGAGGGCGTCTACGAGGCGGTGCGCGGCGAGCGCGCCACCCACTGCGACGCCTGCTTCAGCGGCGAGTACCCGCTGTCCGGCAGCGACGGCGCGGCGGGCAAGTACTCGCTGGAGGACGACCAGATCCTCCCGCTCGTCAAGGCTTAGCCGAAGGACTCCTCGCGCGCGCCCGAGGCGTCGTTGTAGCGGTTGTTGTAGGGGCGGTGCACGATCGCTCCGCCGCGGCCCGAGCGCAGGGCGTAGCCGAGGGCGGCGGCGATGATCAGGGTGATGAGGATGGCGGTGAGCATTTGTTGTTGTCCTCCAATTGCGTCTTGAACGGCTCTCCACCCTGTCCATCAATTGAACGGGGTGTGGTGGAAATCCTCTGTGAGGTTGCTCACAGCGCGTCGAGGCGAGGCACAGTTGGTCCCAGCTATCGTGCGGCACGTGGCCGAGCAGCTCCCGATCGCAGTGCTCGTGTCCGGCACCGGCACGAACCTGCAGGCGCTGCTCGATACGGTGCACGGGCGCGAGGCGCAGATCGTGGCGGTCGCCTCGAGCGTCGCCGGGGCGCCGGCGCTCGAGCGAGCGGCGGCGCGCGGCGTGCCGAGCGCCGTGTTCGCCCGCGCGGAGTTCTCCGACCGCGAGGCGCGCGACGCCGCGCTGGCCGACTGGCTGGCCGAGCGCGGCGTGCGGCTGGTCGTGCTCGCCGGCTACATGGAGCTGCTCGGCTCGTCCTTTCTCGAGCGCTTTCCCGGCGCCGTGATCAACGTGCACCCGTCGCTGCTGCCGGCCTTCCCCGGGGTCCGGGCGATCGAGCAGGCGCTCGCATACGGCGTGCAGGTGTTCGGCGTGACCGTGCACTTCGTCGACGACGGGGTGGACACGGGCCCGGTGATCCTGCAGCGCGCGGTCGAGCTGCCGGGCGCGCGCGAGCCGCACGAGGTGCTGCGCGCGCTGCGTCCGCTCGAGCACGAGCTGCTGCCGCAGGCCGTGCGGCTGTTCGCGCGTGGCGAGCTCGAGGGATAGGCTCTGAGCGTGCTCTCCGAAGGCGAGACGAGGACCGGTAGCGAGGCCGGAATCGAGCGCGCGGCGCCGGGCGAGGTGCGCGTGCGCAGGGCGCTGCTGTCGGTGTCCGAGAAGGCCGGAATCGTCGACTTCGCGCGCGGGCTGGGCGAGCTGGGGGTGGAGATCGTCTCGACCGGCGGCACCGCGCGCGAGCTCGCGGGCGCGGGCATATCCTCGCGCGAGATCGAGGACTTCACGGGCTTTCCCGAGATGATGGACGGGCGCGTGAAGACGCTGCACCCGCGGCTGTACGCGGGACTGCTCGCGCGGCGCGACGACGACAGGCACCTCGAGGCGGCCGCGCAGCAGGAGATCGAGCAGGTCGACGTGGTGTGCGTGAACCTGTATCCGTTCGAGCAGACCGTCGCGCGCGGCGACGCCGACGCGCAGGAGATCGTCGAGAACATCGACATCGGCGGGCCGACGATGATCCGCGCGGCCGCCAAGAACAACGCGTTCGCGGCGGTCGTCGTCGATCCGGCCGACTACGAGGGCGTGCTGCAGGAGCTGCGCGAGTCGGGCGGGCGGCTCTCCAGCGACACGCGCACGCGGCTGGCCGCCAAGGCCTTCGCGTGCACCGCGCGCTACGACGCGGCGATCGCCACGTGGTTTTCGATGCGCTCCTACGAGGGCTTTCCGCCGACGTGGAACGACGCCTACGAGAAGGTCTCGGACCTGCGCTACGGCGAGAACCCGCATCAGCGCGCGGCGTTCTACGCGCGCGTCGGCTCGCCGACGCACCTGCTCGACGGCGTGCGCCAGCTGCACGGCAAGGAGCTGTCGTTCAACAACCTGCTCGACCTCAGCTCCGCGCGCGAGCTGGTCGAGGAGTTCGACGAGCCCGCGTGCGCGATCGTCAAGCACAACAACCCGTGCGGCTGTGCGATCGCCGAGACCGTCCAGGCGGCCTACGAACACGCCTTCGCGTGTGACCCGCAGAGCGCGTACGGCGGCGTGATCGCGCTGAACCGGCGCGTCGACCGGGCGTGTGCCGAGCAGCTCTCGCGGCAGTTCATCGAGGTGCTGCTCGCGCCGGGCTTCGACCCCGACGCCCTGGAGGCGCTCGCCGAGAAGAAGAACGTGCGGCTGCTCGAGCTCCCGCACTGGCCGCCGCCCAGCCACGACGTCGAGTCGAAGCCGGTGCTCGGCGGGCAGCTCGTGCAGACGCGCGACGTCGTCGCGGAGACGCGCGAGCAGATGAGCGTGATGACCGAGGCGCAGCCGAGCGAGCAGCAGTGGCACGACCTGCTGTTCGCGTGGAAGGTCTGCCGCCACGTGCGCTCCAACGCGATCGTGATCGCGACGGGCGATGGGGGGCAGGAAGCCGGGACCGCTGGGTCGGGGCCAGCGCCGGCGCAGCCGGTGGTCGCGACGATCGGGATCGGCGCCGGCCAGATGAGCCGCGTCGACGCGGTGCGCATCGCGGTGGAGAAGGCGCAGGGCGCCCAGCCGCAGCTGCTGGCGGGAGCGGCGCTCGCATCGGATGCCTTCTTCCCGTTCGCCGACGGCCCACAGCTGGCGATCGACGCCGGCGTCGCGACGATCATCCAACCCGGCGGATCGGTGCGCGACGAGGACGTCGTCGCCGCCGTGCAGCAGGCAGGAGTCGCGATGGTCGCGACGGGCGTGCGCCACTTCCGTCACTAGCCGCGAGCTCCACGAACACCGAACGACATATATTTTTTATTTATTGATAAGATATATCGCGAGCTAACGTCGATACATCACGATAGGAGAACAAATGTTTGCTCACGAACATGAAGCAGACACCGGCCACTGCGGACCGCACCGCGGCCCGAGCCGGCACCGGCATCGAGGCTTTGGAGGCGGCTGGGGGGGCTTCGGCCCCGGCGGCGGCCCGCGCGGTCGCGGACGCAAGGCGCGCCGCGGCGACATCCGCACGGCCGCCCTGCTGCTGCTCGCGGAGGAGCCACGCAACGGCTACCAGATCATGCAGGAGGTGGAGGAGCGCAGCGACGGCGTGTGGCGCCCGAGCCCCGGCTCGGTCTACCCGGCCCTGCAGCAGCTCGAGGACGAGGGTCTGATCCGCTCGACGGAGAGCGACGGGCGCAAGGTCTTCGCGCTGACGGACGAGGGGCAAACGCACGTGCAGGAGCGCGACGCCGAGGCGCCGGCGCCATGGGACCAGATGAGCGGCGACGTCAGCGACGAGGCGCACGAGCTGGGCAAGCTGATGCGCGAGCTCGCATCGGCGTTCGTGCAGGTCATGCGCACGGGCAGCGAGGCGCAGATGGCCAAGGCGCGCGAGGTGCTGAGCACGGCGCGCCGCGACCTCTACCGGATCCTCGCCGACGGCGATTCGCCCGGCGACTGACGGCGATTCGCCGGGCAGCTAGTCGAGCGCCTGCGTGGCGATTCCCAGCAGCGGGTCCTGCTGCCGGGAATCGTCCGGGCGGGAGGCCAGCTCGACGGCCTCCGCGAGCAGCGCCGGGTCCTTCAGCGTCTGCCGTTCGCTGAGCGGCTGAAGCAGTCCGCGCAGCAGCAGCATCGGCCCGATCCAGCGCGGCGCCCACACGCGCGCCGAACGCCGTTCGATGCCGCGCTCGATCGCGTCGATCGCCTTCGACAGCGGCGCCGGGTTGCGGATGAAGCCGGGCAGCCGTTCGGAGAGCGTCTGTGCCGAGGGCTGGGCGAAGGCTGCGCGCACGAGGTCGGTATCGAGGAAGCCGAAGTAGGCGCAGCCGACGGCCGCGCCACTCGGCGCGGTCTCCATGCGCAGCGCGTCGGACAGCGCCTCGACGCCGGCCTTGGCGGCCGTATAGGGACCCATCATCGCGCCGTGCGTGATCGCGCTCAGCGAGGAGATGTTCAGCAGATAGCCGTGTCGCTTGGAGATCTGCTCGATCACGGCGCGGTCGGTGCGCCACACGCCCAGCAGGTTGACCGCGAGCGTGCGCTCGACCTGCTCGACCGGCGCGCTCGCCAGCGTGCCCGTGTAGGCGATGCCTGCATTCGCGATCGCCACGTCGATCCCGCCGAAGCGCTCGACGGTCGCCGCCACGGCTCGCTCGAGCGCGTCGAGCTCTGTAACGTCGACCTCGAGGCTGATCGCGCGGTCTCCGAGCTTCGCGGCGTTCTCCTCGAGCCGCTCGCGCTCGAGGCCGACGAGCGCGACGTTCGCGCCCCTCGCGTGCAGGCGCTCCGCCGTCGCCTTGCCGATCCCGCG
>DATHGU010000105.1:0-6851 GCA_035317495.1 Solirubrobacteraceae bacterium | reverse complement strand
GTCGCAACCGCTCGGGTGTGCGGCGAGGCCGCGCGTGCACTACGCTACAAGGGTCATGGGAGCAGCGAGGGATGTCCAGTCGACGCCGATGCACTCGCCCGTCAACTGGGCGCTGTTGGGGCTCGTGATCGAGCGCCCGAGCTATGCCTACGAGCTCGCGCAGCGCTTCGAGCGCACGTATGAGGGCGCGCTGTCGCTGAGCAGCGTCTCGCACGTCTACACCGCTCTGGCCGCGCTGAAGAACAGGGGGCTGATCGAGGAGGTCCCTGGAGTACGCGTGGGGCGGCGCCCCCGACGGTTCACCGCAACCGCGAAGGGCCTTTCGGACTACCGAGAGTGGCTGCTCAGCCAGCTCTCCGAGGACCGGCGGCGACAGCGGCTGTTCGTGCTGCAGCTCGCCGCCCTGACGCGCGACCCACAGGGGGCGCTGGGGATCGTCGCCGACTACGAGCGCGAGTGCCTACAGGAGGCCGCGAACACACCTCTCCTCGGCGGGCAGGGTGTCGCGAGCGTCGGCGGCTCCGAGCTCGCGGCTCGACTGATCGCCGAGGAGCATCGCCTCGCGGTCGGAGCAAAGCTCGCGTGGGCGCAGTACGCGCGCCGAGAGCTCAACGACCTTGCGAGCGGCCGCGTACCGCCACGATGAGCCTGCTCGCACTGAAGGGAGTAAGCAAGCGTTACGGCGAGGGTGCGTGGGAGCGTGTTGTGCTGCGCGAGGTATCGCTCGAGCTCGAGAGCGGCGAGCTCGCCGCGGTGTGGGGCATGCGTCGCTCAGGTCGCTCGACGCTGCTGCGCGTCGCGGCCGGTATCGAGGCCCCGGATGCCGGTGTCGTGTGCTTTGACGGGCGCGACCTCGCGCACGACGGCGAGAGCGTGCTCGGCGCGGGGATCGGCTACTGCCAGAAGACGTCGCGTTCCGCCGAAGGTCAAACGGTGCTCGATGAGGCGATGGTCGGTCTGCTCGCGCGTGGCGTTTCCCCCGGGGCTGCGCGCACCCGCGCGCGCGGCGCGCTGGAGCGGACCGGGAGCGACGGGTGCGCGGGCCTGCGCTTGGGGGAGCTGGACGGCGGCGAAGCAATCCGCGTCGCTCTGGCGCGCACCCTGGCGCTTCGGCCACGGCTGCTCGTGGTCGACGAGCCCGTGAAGGGCGTGGATCTCCTGGAGCGCGACGAAATCCTGCTGCTGCTGCGGTCGCTCGCTGCGGACGGGATCGGCGTGCTGGCGAGCGTCGGGGACTCGACCGAGCTCTCCGGGGCCGACCGCACGTTCGCGCTGGGCGACGGCGAGCTGCGCGCCGGCCCGACGCCGGAGCTGGCGCCCGTGGTGGCGTTGCGGCGCTCCGCGTCGCAGGCAGCCGGGTGAGTCTGCCTCGATACGCGGCCAGAGAACCGCATGAGCATGCTTGAACTCGCGCGCGTCGTCAAGCAGTACCGGAGCGCAGAGGAGCAGGTGCGCGCAGTCGACGACGTGAGCCTCGTCGCGGAGGCCGGTGAAATGGTCGCCGTGCACGGGCCCAGCGGGTCGGGTAAGACGACGCTGCTGCTCCTGATCGCCGCGCTGCTTGCGCCCGATGGTGGGGTCATCCGCTACGGCGGACGCGACCTCGCCTCGTTCTCCGAGGACGAGGCATCCGACTACCTGCTGCATGACGTCGGCTTCGTCTATCAGAGCTTTCGCCTGATGCCGCAGGTCTCGATGCTCGAGAACGCCGCGATCAAGCTCGTGCTGGGCGGTGGGCGAATGCGCGATGCGCAGGCCCAGGCGGCACCTTGGCTGGAGCGCCTCGGGCTCGGCGATCGACTCGAGCGCACGCCGGAGCAACTGTCCGGCGGCGAGCGGCAGCGAGTCGCGATCGCCCGGGCGCTTGCGGGCGAGCCGAAGCTGATCCTCGCCGATGAGCCGACGGGGAACCTCGACAGCAAGCGCAGCAAGGAGATCGTCGAGCTGCTGGGATCGATCGCGCGCGAGCGAGGCGCCTGCGTGCTGCTCGTGACCCACGACACCGAGGCGGCATCGATCGCAGACCGGCGCTGCACACTGCGCGACGGGCGGCTGATCGAGGGCGATGGGAGCGGCGAGGAGCCCGACCTGCTCGCCGCGCGGGCGCGTTCCTCGCCCTGATGCGACCCTACGCGCTGCTCTATTTCTACCGGCGACGGCTGCGCGTGCACGCGGTCCAGGAGCTGCTCGCGGGCATCGGAATCGCGATCGCAGTGGCGCTCGTGTTCGCGGCCCTGGTCGCCGAGGGCAGCATCGCGGGCTCGGCGCGCGAAGTGGTCCACGCGGTCGTAGGCCCAGCGCAGCTGCAGCTGCGAGCGCGCGGCGGCGGGGGCTTTGACGAACGCGTGTTGGAGCGCGTCCAACACATCGCCGGCGTCAAGCAGGCCGCGCCGTTCCTGGAGCAGACGGCGAGCATCGTCGGGCCCGATGGACGCCGGAGCACTGTCGATGTGGCGGGGACCGACGTCAGCCTCGCCGTTCTGAACGGTCTAGCGCACACCCTGCCGATCGTGGCCCTCTCGCCCGGCGGCATAGGGATCACCGGGGCGACGGCGACGGCGCTCGGGAGAGGCGGATCGGGTGCGCACGTCGGGGAGATGGTGTCGCTGCAGCTTCGCGGGGTCACGACGCCGCTGAAGGTCTCCGCCGTGCTCGGTCCGGAAGCGGTGGGGGCGCTGTCGCACGCACAGGTGGCGGTGATGCCGCTCGCGCGCATGCAGCAGCTGGCGGGACTGCAGGGACGAATCACGCGGATCCTCGTGCAGAGCAAGCCGGGTGCGCAATCGGCGGTGCGGGCCGGGCTCGAGAGGATCTCCGGCGGGCGCCTGGAGGTCGCAGCGGCCGACGAGGACGTCGCGCTGCTGAAAGAGGCGCTTCGCCCGAGCGATCAGGCCAGCGAGCTGTTCGCGGCGATCGGCGCGCTGCTCGGCTTCCTGTTGGCATTCAACGCGATGCTGTTGACGGTGCCCGAGCGACGCCAGGCGATCGCCGACCTGCGGATCGCGGGCACGAGGCGGCTGGCGATCGTTCAGATGGTGCTCTTTCAGGCGCTGTGCCTCGGTCTGGTCGCCTCGCTGGTCGGCCTGCTGCTCGGCTATGTGCTGTCGGTCGACGTCTTTCACCAGTCGACGGGGTACCTCGCCGAGGCATTCACGTTGGGCAGCGGCACGGTCGTGGGGGCACGGCCCGTGCTGCTCGCCGCAGGCGGCGGACTGCTGGCGACGAGCCTGGCCTCGGCGATCCCGCTGCTCGACCTGAGTCGCCGCCGCGCCCGCGATGCCGTATACGTGGAAAGCGGCGCGCCGGGCAACGCGGTGGGCGGAGCGACAGAACGACGGCTCTTCGCGGGCGCGGTCGGCTTGATCGCGCTCGCGAGCGGACTGTTCGCGAGCACAGCCTCGGCCGCGCTGGTCGCGACCGCGATCCTCGCGTTGGCGACGGTGCTCGCAGTGCCGCTGGTGTTTGCGGGAGTGCTGCGAGCCATGAGCGCGCTGGCGGAGCGTCTTCAGACGCTCACGACGCTGCCGGTCGCATTGGCTTCACTGCGGGCGACGACGCTGCGTTCGCTCGCGCTCGCCGCCACGGGCGCCGTCGCCCTGTTCGGCAGCGTCGCGCTGGGCGGGTCGCGCGAGAACCTGCTGCGGGGGATCCGTGGCTTTGCCAGCAGCTACGTAGCCGACGCGGACATTTGGGTCGCGAATCCTGGCGACAATCAAGCCGTCAACGAATTCTCGCCAGACGACGATGCCGCGCGCGTCGCTCGCGTACCGGGGGTCGCGAGCGTGCGCGCGTTCCAGGGCGGATTTCTGCAGTTGGGGGGAAGACGCGTGTGGGTCATCGCCCGTCCGTCCGGCGCGAGCCGGTCGGTCCTCCAGAGCCAGATCGTCGAGGGCACCGCGGGGACTGCGAGCGCACGGCTTGGCGAAGGAGGCTCGATCGCGGTATCCGAGCAGATAGCCAAGGAACGCCACGTCGGCGTCGGAGGAGTGCTCGCGCTGCCGACGCCGACCGGTGAGCGACGCTTCAGGATTGCGGCGACCACGACCAACCTCGCCTGGAGCCCTGGCGTGATCTTCATGAGCAGCGGCGACTTCGCCCGCGCCTGGGCGACCTCGGCGCCAACGGCGTTGGGGGTCGATTTGACCCCCGGGGCCAATCCCCTCGCCGCACGAGCAGCGATCGAGCGCCAACTGGGCCCGGGGAGCGGCCTCGAGGTATCGCTCGCCGGCGCGCGTCGCGCGAGAATCGACAGCCTGACGAGCGAAGGGCTCGGGCAACTCGGGGAGATCGCGACGCTGCTGCTGATCGCGGCCATAACGGCGATGGCGGCGGCGCTCGGGTCGAGCATCTGGCAGCGACGCGAGTGGCTGGCCGGCCTGCGGCTATCGGGCGCCAAGCCCTATCGCCTGCGCCGGATCCTGTTGACCGAAGCGTCGCTGATGCTCGGGGCCGGTTGCCTCACCGGAGCAGTGGCCGGCATCTACGGCCAGGTCGTGATCGACGCCTACCTCAAGCACGTGACCGGATTTCCGCTCGCGACCAGCCTCGCGGGCGCGCGCCCGCTCGAGATATTCGCACTCGTGGTGGCGCTGGCACTCGTGATCGCGGCGGTCCCCGGCTGGTTCGCCTCCCGCGTCCCACCGGCCCTGGCGCTGGAGAAGGAGTAGGCGATGCCGAGCGCTCGTTTCGTCGCGATCATCGCCGACGGCAACGGCCGCTGGGCGCGCAAGAACGGGCTGTCGGTCGACGCCGGGCACGAGGCGGCCGCGGACACGCTGAAGGCCCGCCTCGCGGACGCCGCAGAGCTCGGCATCGAGCAGCTGACGGTGTACGCGTTCTCGACCGAGAACTGGTCTCGCCCCGCGCGGGAGGTCCGTGGCTTGATGGAGATGTTCGCGCGACGGATTTCGATCGAGACTCCGGCGCTCCATCGCGAAGGCATCAGGATGCGCTTTGTGGGCAGCCGCGAGCGGATGCCCAAGCCCCTGATCGAGCAGATGGACCGGGCCGAGTCGCTGACGGCTTCAAATGAGCGGATGACGCTGTTCATCGGGTTCGACTACGGCGGGCGCGCCGAGATCGCAGACGCCGCCAGGCGCTTCGACGGTTCGAGCGAGGAGGAGTTCCGACGCTGCCTGTACGCCCCGGACATGCACGATCCGGAGGTGATCATCCGCACGGGCGGAGAGCAACGGCTGTCCAACTTCCTGCTCTGGCAGGCGGCCTACGCGGAGCTCGTGTTCAGAGAGGAGCTATGGCCGGACTTCGGCCGCGAGGCGTTGGAGCAGTCGCTGCAGGACCTCACAGGCAGGCAGCGCCGCTTCGGGGGACGCTGAGCTGTCCGCGCTGCGCAATCGGCGCCTCGTTGGCCGCTCGCTTCTCGCGCTCGGGGTCGCGAACGTGCGCTACTGGCCGAGCGTCTGGCCACTGGTGCAGGCACAGCTTCGGCGCTGGGAGGTGCGCGCACGCGCGATCGCCGATCCCGAGCTGCGAGAGCTCGCCCTGGGCAAGCTGCATGGCGAGGCGTTCAACGCCGAGGTCGCGGCGACGCTGGCCACGCTCGCGCCAACGGCGCGGCGCCAGCACGCGGTAGAGGCGATCGTCGCGCTCGAGCTGCTGTTCGACTACCTCGACGGGCTGACGGAGCGCCCACCGGCCGACGCACTGCGCGAGGGCGAGCGCCTGTTCAGGGCCTTCACCGACGCCCTCGACCCGACCGCCGAGAGAGGGGGCGACTACTATCGCGAGCACCTCGGAGCAGGCGATGGCGGTTACATCGAGGAGCTGTCGGCTGCCGTGAGGGGCGCCGTTGCGCGGTTGCCCGGCGCTCGGGCAATCGAGCAGTCCGCACGGCGAAGCGCGTCGCGCTGCGCGCAGGCGCAGATCCGCATTCACGCCGAGCCGCGTCTCGGGGCCAGGCAACTTGAAGAGTGGGCGGAGCGCGAGGCGCAGGGAACGGGTCTTCAGTGGCGAGAGCTCGCCGCCGGCGCGGCGTCGTCCGTGCTCGCCGTGCACGCGCTGATAGCCGCCGCGACCGATGCGCGGGCGACGCACGAGGAGGCTGTCGCGCTCGAGACGGCCTACCTGTCGATCTGCGTGCTGATCACCGTGCTCGACAGCCTCGTCGACGATGACGAGGACATGCGCGCAGGCGAACCGGGCTTCATCCGCCTCTACGACGATCGCGATCGACTCGCGGAGACCCTCGCTAGCGTCGCCGCGCGCGCGGTGCGCCAGGCCAGCGCGCTTCGCCACGGCGCCCACCACGTGATGACGCTCGCCGGTGTCGTCGCGTACTACACCTCCGCCCCGGGCGCCAGCAGTGAGCTCGCGCGGCCCGTCGCCGAGCGCCTGCAGGCCGAGCTGGCTCCCCTGATCTACCCGACGCTGGCGGTCATGCGCGCCTGGCGCCTTACGAAGCGTGCGCGCGCACGGCCGGCGCGAACCGGCATCCGTGCCGCGGGTGAGGGCTAACATTCGCGTCTCGACGCGTTGGGAGGCGCGCAGCCCAAGAGAGGAGGAGTCCGCGATGTTCCGGCGTGCGTGGAGGGCGAGGAACCGGAGGCGAGCGTCTGCAGTTGGCGGCGCCCGTTGCGCGGTCTTCCTGGCGCTGCTCGCCACGCTTGCCCCAGCCACGTCGATCAGCCCGGCCGAGGCCCCCGCATTCGGAGTCGACGGCCCGGCGGCGCACTCCGCGCGCGTGCTGAGAGTGCATGATGAAGGACATCTGCGCTTCATCAGCAGCTCGGGCTCGCAACTGATAGACGAAGGGCCCGCGCGGGGGACCTTGCCGGGCAGGGTGCGGCTCCATTTCACCTACGACGGCAGCCCCACGGTGAGAGCGCAGTTCA
>DATHGU010000104.1:0-11449 GCA_035317495.1 Solirubrobacteraceae bacterium | reverse complement strand
GGATCGCTTGGGACGGCTCTCGCGCGCCGCGGCTTGGTACCGCTGCATCCGGCAGAGCGTCCAGAGGTACGACCACGACGCGCTCGCCCGCGCATGCCGTCGCGAGCGCACGTTCGAGCGCGCCCTCCACCTCGGGAGCGGCGAGATAGAGGACTCCCGCGACCAGGCGGGACCGCGCCCAGGCTCGGCAGATGTCGGCCAGCCGGCGTGGGGCCTTGATAGTGAGCTCGACCTCGACCGCGATCGGCCGCTCAGCCTCGGCGCGGCGTGGCCGTGTCGTCGGCGGCCAGAGAACGACGTCGGGACGGTGCAGCAGCGGCCGATCGCCCGCCGCGCGGCCGAGCACAGCGCTCGCCACGGGCGCACCCGCCTGGTGCTCCTCGCGCCGCAACTCGCGCTCCCCCATGAGCGTGTGATCCGGATAACACCGCTGCAGCGCTGCCGCAGCGTGGGCGCACGCGATCAGGTGCTGAGAGCTCGCGGCGCTGACCCTGCAAGGATCGAGCCCTGACAGGCCCGTCGCGCGTAGACCGGCGCGCGTGACGCTGTACAGCGCAGGCTGGCCTGTCAAGAGCCGGTGGCGGGAGAGCAGTCCCTCGTCCACCGCGGCGCTCAAACGAGTGCGCGCCGAGGCAATCGAGGCGCCCTGAAGCTGCGCCAACGCCTCGGCCGTCACGGCACCGATCCCTGCCGTCCATCGCAGCATTGCCACCCGCTCACGCGAGGGCACTCGAGATTTCTCAACCATGGTCTGCTCGCTTTCGTCGGCGCGCACGGCGACTCGCCGTGCGCGCTTGGTATTGATCATCGGGGACTTCCGATGAGCCTCTGTCAGTGCTCGTCCTCGGGCGCGAAGACGTGTGCAATCCGCGCACTCCCGCCTGCGCTCAGCGCGATCGCTGCGGCCCAGCCAGGGCCCAACCTCATGACGTCGCTCCGGTCGAGGACCTGCTCGCTGGTTCGCGTTCGCGTCAGTCGGCCATCGCCGTGACGCGAGGTTCGCCACGCACCCCTGTTCCCAGCCAGGCTGGCGATCAGCTGAGCCGACTCCGGCACGACCTGGCGGTGGGCCAGCAGCACGGTCAGGTTGCCCATCACCTGCTCGAGCAGCGTCTCGCGGCCCGGCAGACGGAGATCGGTGAGCTCTTGCGAGCTCAACACCAGGCTGACCCCGGCTGAACGAGCGCGGCCGAACAGGCGCACCACGTGCTCGGCGGCAAGTGCCGAGAACTCGTCGATCACGACCACCGTCGGCATCGGACGCCCCTGAAGCGCCGCGACCGTCGTCTGCAGATCCTGCACGATTGCCGCACCTAGCATCTGCGTGAGCAGAGGCCGGCTGTCGGCGTCGAGATCGAAGTAGACGACGGCGCGAGCCTGCACCGCCTCCAACAGGTCGAATCGTCCGCGGTCCGCGCAGAGGGGGTCGAGCCACCGACCGACGTCCGACTCGGCGAGAATCGCGAGCCGATCGCGCACACCCGCCAGATCGGCCTGCTGGCGCAACGTGAGGGAGTCCAAGTAGGCATGGGTCGCGTGGCCCTCGTCCTCGGGGATCGCTCTCACCAGCAGCTCCAGGCTGATCGGGTCGAGGTGCTCGACGACCGCGCGTAGGCTGACCTCGCGATCGGCGTTGCGGAGCGCGCGCACGACGTGGCCGAGGAAGCGCTGCGCCTGACGCAGGTAGTGAGGCTCGGTGTAGCGCTCGCCGGCCAGGAGCTTGTCGGCGATCTCGGTCTCGCTGCCAGCGGCGAACGGGTTGTATACCCAGGGCCCTTCGGGCCCCCATTCGATGAACGTCCTATCCGCGGCGCGTGCCGCGCGAGCGACGCACGCGCGCATGTCGCGATCGCCCTTCGGGTCGATCACGATCGCCCCCATCCCGCGCTCGATCGCCCGAATGGTCATCCAGGTCTGGGTCACCGTCTTGCCCGAGCCGGTCGCGCCGACGAGCAGCGTGTGCGTCCCGCCACCGCTGCCTCCGAACGGAATCGATACGAGACCTCCGCGCTCGTCGCGCCCGAGGATCAGCTGCTCACCGAGGAACCAGGCCTCGACGCCGCGGGTCCGGCGACGGTGAAGCTCGATCGCGTTGGCGCTCGTCCGCAGCAAGTCGGCCGGGCGCCGCCGTCGCGCGGCCAGCTCAGCGAGATCGGCGCCCGCCTCGCTATCTTCTCGGTGCCAACGCCGACTACGCAGGCTCGCGCTCAGCGCCGCGACGGCCAGCACGGGCGCGAGGTGCGCGAGTGGAGCAGGCAGCAACGCGACGAGTGCGAGCGCACAGGCCGCCCAGCTCCAGTGCAGGTGCCGGACACGCATCAGCCGCGCAGCGATCATGCCGATCGCGAGGCCCAGCGCGACATCGATGGTGGTGCCCACGAGCCAGTGGGCCAGTTCTCCCAGAGGCGCCAAAGGGTTCACGCGCTCGGGGAACGGGTTAGATCGGGGCATCTGCGCCCCTCCTTTCTCGAGCCGCCCGAAGAGAGGCGGCCTCGGTCGGCCGGCGCGAGCCGGCGTGCGTGGTTAACGAGCGACAGCGGACCTGGAGGTCCGCTGTCGCGGTGCTCTGCTAGACGCCGTCCCGTTTCGGGCCCGACGAGATTTGCTTGCGGGCGTCTTCCGACGCGCCGTGGCCGTCGGCTACTTCAGCCGGTGGCCGACTCCCCACATATGCGGGTCGCGGATGCGAGACCCGACCGCCGACGGTCGGCCCTGCGTCATCTACTCGACTTCGACCTCGCGCGGGCTGATGCCGAGACCAAGGCGCGCTATCAGCGCCAGCACGTCGCTATGAACCCACGGCGTCGGCGTGTCTCGTCCGCCCTCCGGGAGAATGCCCAGCCGTCGGGCCAGCCAGCTCGTCTCTCCGCTCTCGTTGCCAGCCGAGTCGCGCTTGACCCTTCCACAGCGCATCGCAATCTCGCTCATGCTCAACCCTTGTCGATCGACGGCCGCCAACACCGCCTCGCGCAGCGCCCGATTGAGGACAATCGGGCTTTCCTGGACGCGCGCCAGCTCGATGCGAAGAACGACCGTCGAGACGGTGCTGTCCTCAGCGTGCAGCGCGAGCGCTCGGCGGGTGAGCATGCGGACTGGCTCGTAGCCTTGCAGGCAGGCGATCGCCTCGCGCATGCTGACCGCCCGTGGCTCATCCCCGGCGCGTGGCGATGAGCGCCGGCACCAGCGCAGCTCCGGAATCGACATCCCCGTCTGCAATCGCTCGAGGCTGTAGCGACGTCCTTGCCGATCGGTCTCCTCCACCACGTCCGGCAGCGGCGCCTGCGGCGACTTTCCATCCGCTTCCTCGGGAAAGGGGACGCTGCGGAGGTCCTCGGGGGTGAGGCGTCGACAGGGGCACCGGAGATGGCGGGCCTGCTCCAGATAGCAGCGACACGCGACGGCGGGGTTCTCGACCGGCTCGTCGGCGGCGATGTGCGCCACGAGCCGCCGATCGCCGAGCGTGTCCGCGTCACGATCGATGACGAGGACGCTTCCGCGGTGGCCCGGTCGAGCGATCACCTCACGCGGGCCGCCCCGCCAATCGAGGTATCGGCCAAGCACGCTGCGTTCCCGAGCAGGGGCGTGCTCGCGCCGGGTGTGACCGGACGTGCGACGAGAGCGCTCGCTTCGCGCTGCGACGCCCGGCGGGCGGCGAGTGGGTCTGGTTGCGAGGCGAGGCGAACGCGAAGTCGTTGAATCCATGACTGTCTCCTGAGCGGGGTCTGTTCGGGGCACCGCCGCGACGATCGCCGGACGGCTTCGGCGAGTTGCTTGTAGGAGGCGCTGCGGTAGCCGTCAAGAGCCTCTCCCCGCGGTCGAGCGGCTCGGCGAAAAGGTCCGAGAACCCCTTAAGGGGTCTCGGAGATGTCGCTCACGCGGGCTCGAGCAGAGCAAGCTTGGCGCGAGAACGCCCGTCGTGGATGGTGTCCGCGTTCGCCGATCGGGCACGGCCTTCTGGATCGGCGCACGCGCGTGGCGAACTATCGGCGGGTGAAGTTGTGCGGTGTTACTCAGGGAGAAGGAAAATGAAGGACGCGAGCGTAGCTGCCGAGCGCGAGAGCCAGCGCTCGCCGAGCGCCAAACGGCCCGGCTGGCGCAGTCGCCCACGCTGCGCCTGCCGCAGTTTGGCTCTGCAAGGGCGATCTCGAGGCCACACGACGCAGTCGCCCGAAGCGCGTGGGCTGGGGCGACTGCGTCAGACATCCCCGGGGGGGACAGGAGACTGCATGGGCCCACCGGGCGACGGCGATCCTCGGTAGGCAAATGCGTGAACGCGGCGGCGCCATGCCGGCTCACGGCAGGAGCTCTCTCGCCTCGACCGACGCCTCGCCGACACGCGGATCGCCTCGAGCCTCTGTAATGCGCACGGGGGGCGGCAGCCGCGGGACCCCGTAGGCCCGCAGCAGCCCGTCGTGAACGTCGCGCTCGGATACGAACAGCGTCCGCTCACGGCCGGGGTAGTCCCAATCGAACGGGTACTCCCCCGCGTACGCCCGGCAGGCCCTCAGCGTGGCGTCGGCGGCAAGCGCGCATGCTTTGGCGCGGGCCCTGTCGCGGCACACGAAGGCGACCAGCGGCAGGGCTTCCTGACGCGATCCGTAGCGTCGGGTGTGCGCGGACCAGCCCGCCAAGAAGTGGTCGTAGCGCTCCAGCTTGGCCGCCGCGCGACCTGCAGGTAGGCGGTCGTCCAGCTCCACGATCACGTCGACTGCGGGCGTCGGCCGCGCTCCGCCGGCAGCGGAGAGCTCGACGATCACATCCGGACGCACGGTCTCGAAGCGCTCCGGCTCGAGCCGTTCCCCCAACGCCGCGGTTCGGAGGAAATCGTGCGGCACGCGTCCGCCCGGCAGGCGCAAATCCGCAGGCCCCAGCGCGCCTCGCCCGGCCGGCGTCGAGCGCTGCGGCGGGGAGAGAGTCGCCTCGTCGGGCCCGCGCAGCGTCGGCTGCAGCTCTGCGCGCGCCTGCACCAACGCCAATGCCCACCCGGCCGCGTGCACGTCGTGACGCGCCTGCTGCAGCCGGCGCTCCTGTGCCACGAGCGTTCGGGGCGCAGGCGCTTCGAGCTCCGAAGCATGCGTGTCGGTGCTCGCCTCGCGAGCGCCGGTGTCGCGCAGCAGCTCGAGGCCCGCCGTGGTGATCACATAGCACATCGGTACGCCGCCGCCGTCGCGACGATGGAACTGGAATCGCTCGACCCACCCGGCATCGGACAGCCGCTTCAGCCGCCGCTGGGTAGTCGTGATCGCGCGGCCGTTGTTGAATCGACGATGCGCCTGACTGCTCAGGACATGCCTGAGCGATGCGATGAGCGCCAGCACCTGCAGATCCAGCGCGTCTGGATCCAGCTCACGAGGCGAGAGCACACGTCTTGCCCGGCGGACACTGTGGGCGAGATCGAGCTCGACGAGCTCGCGATAGCTGTCCGACGGGGTGCAGGGAAGCTTCACGGGCCGCTCCTCGATCGGGGCTTGAGCTGGGGGCGAGCTCGCGCCCGGCGGCGGAGTCTCGCCGTGCGGGGCACTTGCGTGGCGCCTAACCCGCTCCCAGTGCGGTTGGCTGAGGTCGGTGAGCGGGCGACCACCGCGCTCGAGTTGGCGTGCCGCGTGCAATGCAAGGCGGTCACGGTCGACGCGCAGCGGAATCGTGCTGGCGATGAACGGGGCCTGGCGTCCCGTCATCGTGGTCCAGCTTGCGATCGCGTGGTGCTTGGGCAGGTGCAGCCGGACGTCTGGATGGCCGAGCGTCGAGAGGCGCGCGACACCCGGGCGAATGGTGTCGGCGAACTCGGCCATCGTCAGGCCAACCGCGTCGCGCGCATCGCGCACCGACGCCGTGGCGAAATAGACCCTATGAGCGAACAGGGCGTCCAGCTGGTCGCGCACCTCACGCTCGGTCCATTGGGCGTCGGCCTGCCAGCACGCGACCGTCTCGAGTCCCGCGGAACGCTTCAGGGCCATCGTCTCGGCGAAGCCGCGGTTGATGACCAGGGGCGCCTCGTCGATCTTCAGCG
Organism: Solirubrobacteraceae bacterium; assembly: GCA_035317495.1. Taxonomy (GTDB): domain Bacteria; phylum Actinomycetota; class Thermoleophilia; order Solirubrobacterales; family Solirubrobacteraceae; genus Palsa-744. Next base: position 5,439 of record DATHGU010000104.1, on the reverse strand, counting down.
CAACGGCCACGCGTTGCTCGGCGGGGACCAGATCCTGCTGACGCGCAAGCGCCGCGTCGAGCATCCCGACCAACAGCTGCATCAACACCGAGGTGTTGCCGGCCCCCATCGCGCCGAGCGCGCCCTTCACGACCAACACCTCCCCGCCGGTGATCACACGGTCGAAGTCGACGCTCAGCGAGTTGTTGAGCAGAACTCGCTTGATCGACGGCGAGTTGAGGAGCCGCGCCAGCTTGTTGACCGGCGCGTCGAGCTTGGCCGTCGTCGTGCTGCGCGCGTCGGCGAGCTGCGCGGCGAGCTCGGCCGTGAAGAACGCGGAGATCTCGCTGTACTCCGGGAGCGTGCGCACACGCGAGCCGACGCTGCTCCTGTACGAATAGCCCTCCTCGCCAACCGACAGCAGGCGAGCGGCGTCCCACAGCGTCGAGCCGCGATCGTAGGCGAGCACCGCGATGATCGCGTTGCGCAAGTATCGATCGGAGGACGCGCGGATGTCAGCGTCGGTGAAGAGATTCTTCAGGGCCGCCACGACGTAGTCGGCGATCACGTCGGCGGGGGCATCGATGGCGAGCGGATTGAATCCGCAGGTCGGGCGGGAGAAGTCGAGGAGGGTGCAGACTCGTCGCTCGGGAACGAGGCTCACGGCTGCGTCGGCGGCGTCGCCCTTGGGATCGAGCACAATCACTGCACAGCGCTCCCGACGCAGATCCTCGGCAACGGTGGCGATCAGAAAACTGGACTTGCCCTGCTCGACTGCGCCGGGCACTGCGGTGTTCTGCTTGCGCAGCTCGGGATGGATCGAGACGGCTCCAAGCGCGTCACGCAGCGTCCCCTTCCCCTCGCGCGGTCGCAGGATCGAGGGCGGCGCGGGAGCAAGCGGCAGCCCGCTGCGCGCGAAGGGCACCGTCGCGTAGTCGATCGAAGGGAGATGCCAGATCGCCGCCAACTCGCTCGTCGCGAACACGCCCTTGCGCCACGGGGGGATCGGGTTTCCCTCGCCCCTTTGCAAGCGGCGACGATAGAGCGAGAGCAGGCCATGGCGGATCGTCGTCCCGCGCTCTACCAGGCGGTTCTCGGCGCTCTCCGCGCGCAGCTCGGAGGCGATCCGCTCACACGTGCGACGATCGCCGGCGCCAACGCGGATATCGCCGAAGAACAGCGGGCGGTGCTGGACATCGAGCCCCCCACGCAACTCAGCGTCCTCGACGATCGAGCGGTCGCGCACGATCGCATACGCCCGTCGCTCGTGCGAGAGGCGCTCCTCGCGCAACTTGAACAGACGCCGCGCGAACCGCTCGAACAGCACCGGCGCAGGCGTGAGCGCGACCTGCACGAAGCCCGGCGTTCCGCACGCGCCCATCACCGTCAGCAGCCTGTTCACGGACGGCTCGCGCTCGTACTCGAAGCGCTCGAGCGACTTGACCCGCTTGATGAACTCGGCCTTCTTCTTCAAGCGCAGCACAGCCGGTGGCATCGTTATAGGTTCTTGCAGTGGCTGCAGGCGGCAGTTCGGGTACGCGGTTCGCAGGGCGGCCTCGAGCATTCGCTCGAGGCCCCGCGGACACGTGATCGCCATCCACGCGCGATTCGCGCAGCCGCCCACGGGGTTGTGGGTGTACTCGTGATGAACCTCGAGCGCCACGGTCGGCTGCCCGAGCAACAGCCGCCGCCACCACCGGCGAAGCAAGCGCGCGTGAAGGGCCTCGTACATCCTCACGACGGCCTCGGCGTCGGCCTGATCGGTGCGATAGGTCGCGACGTGCATGCGGACGTAGTTGCGACGCTGCCGCCCGCTCCATCGCACGATCGCAAGACCGGCGATCTGTAGGAGACCAAGCTCGAGGAACGCGCTGGCGGGCCGAATTCCGGCGAGCGGTGCCCAACTCCATCCCGCCTGTACAGCGCCCGCAACGGTGCTGTACGGGTTCAGGGACGTCAGGTGGATCGCTTCTGGCGAAGAGCCCCTCAGCAAGCGTCCCGGCCCGCCACGCAGAAACCACTCGACCAGCGCGATGCCCGAGAGCAGGGCGAGCAGGCCCAGCAATCGCCACAGTAGGAAGCGGAGCACCTCGCGTCCTGCTCCGACCTTGGGCCGGCGGAGGGGACGGCTTCAGGCGATCAGCGTGGGCGGGTCGCGCGCTCCACTCGCGCGCCGCTTGGCGTCAGGCGCCACGCGTTGGATCCGCCCTTCTCCTGGCCCTCTCCGGTGTTCTCGACGAGCTCGAGCCGGGCCAATCGTGCGAGCAGCTTGGAGATCTGGCCCTGATCGGTGACGCCCGATCGATCGGCCACCTCGCGGTTGCTCGCACCGGGCCACTCGGCTATCACGACGAGCACGCGCACCGTTCGGTAGGTCAGGCGCATGTTCAGACCAGCCAGCGGGTCGCGGATCTCGCCACCCGGCGGTCGACCACCGTTCTGACGAGGCTCCGGCGCGGGGCGAGTCAATTCCCGACTCGCCGCCCTTGCCCCGAGGTATGGCAGGACGACAATGTTCATCAGCGAGCCGAGGAGGTTCGTGAACGGCTCGCCGCCACCCTCGAGGACGCGTGTGTGCAGTACCGCGAAGACGGCGCCCACGACTCCTTCCGCCGCGACCTCCGGCGGTTCGCGCACGGCGCTTGTCACGAAACGCCCTTGGTCGACGAGCTCAGCCAACTCCTCGAGCATCTCGGCGCGACGCTCGAGGACCCGCGGGCCCGCCCCGAGCGCCTCGACCAGGCAGAGCCTCGCCAGCGCCGGGTCCGCATCGAGGAACACGAGCAGCTCGGCCAGCCCAGCACGGATCCCCTCCCGCCAGACCCCCTCTCGCTCGTAAGCCTCGCGCGCTGTCCGGCCCACCTGCGACACGGCCTGTTCAACCGCAGCGAGGAAGCAATCTTCACGATCCGCGAACACGTCATAGAAGGTCTTGCGCGAGACCTTCGCCCGGCTAATCACCTGGGCGACGGTCATACGCCCGTAGCCGACCTCCTCAACCGCTTCGAGCGCTGCGGCCAGCATCCGGCTGCGCTGGATCTCCGTGACCCCCCCGCGGGGGCCTGCGGTCGATCTCTCGCGGTGGGCTCCGGTCGATCCGGGACGCAGACGTGGCGTCACCGTGCGTGGCTGTTGGGCAAAGGCCATCTCGTCCTTGTAGTGATGCGATTCGCCTGTCGGGAATAGATCTCTGGCCCATGCGTTCCAACGAGACGCGACGGGATCTGGCTCCCGGGACAGCTACGCGACCACCCCCGGCACAAGCGAAGACTCAAGGATCAAGGCCATTAAGTCGAGGCGCGTCTCCAACTATTGCCGCTTGTTGGAACGGGCCGGGCCAACCGCAGCCGCTCTTACACTCCGCGAATGCTCGTGGAAGGCATCGCTCTGGCCCGTTCGCACACCAGTGGGCTGACCGCGGCGCTTGCCGTGACGGTTCTCGCAAGCTCCATCGCAATGGCAAGCGCGGGATCGACCCGCACCGCACCCAACGGTTTGGTCTACTCGACCGTCAGCGCGCATGTCGTGCAGGCTCAACCGCCGGCCGGCAGCTGCCACGCTCGTCACACAGGGCTGTACTCGCTGCCCGACGCACGTTGTACACCGGGCGCATTGAACCCCGCCGTCACCCAGGCAACGATTGGCGTGACGATCTGCCGACGTGGCTGGACCTCGACCGTTCGACCTCCCCAGGCGATCACGGGTCCGGAGAAGCGGGCGAGCATGGAGGCATACGGACACAGTCAGGCTCTGTCCGGGTATGAGTACGACCATCACGTCTCGCTCGAGCTCGGCGGCGCGGTCAACGACCCGCGCAACTTGTGGCCGGAGCCCGACTATCCGCAACGCTTGAGCTTCTATCTCAACCCGAAGGACAAGCTCGAGGGGACCTTGAAGCGGCTCGTTTGCCAGCGGAAGCTGCGCCTCGGCGAAGCACAGCATCTGATCGCCAGCGACTGGCCGTCCGCCTTCCGGCGTTTTGTCAAGACGCACTAGCCGCGGCGGCGGCGGCCCGCCGGCGCTACGGCTCGCCCGCCGGGGCGGTTGGGGATGCCTCGCGGCGGGCCGTTCGACTAGCCTTGCCTTGGTGTCATCAGCGATTCGACAGCGGCGTTTGGCGCTGATCGTCGTCCCATTGGCGAGCGTCGCGCTGAGCCAGGCGGGCGCTGCGGCCAGCACGGGCGCCGCGGCCAGAACATACGGCAAGCTGGTAGTCCGACACGTGGCCCGTGCGGCCGCGACGCTTGAGACCGACTTCGTCCACGTTCGCCCGGCGCGCTCGTTCCTGCTGGTCGTCACCGAGCCCTCCGAAGTGCAATTGGCGTTCAGCTGGTCGGTTCATTGCTTCAACCCTGCCCACAGGGAAAGTGGCGGCGCAGAAGGCGAGGCAACGATCACGAGCGGTCATTGGGTGAAGCACGTACGCGCAGACTGGATCAGGCATCCGGCGTATTGCACCGGCAGCGTCACGGGCACGGCTGGCACCAGCCCCGTGCTGGTGCGTGTGTTCGCGGGCTAACACGACGGCCCAGTCAGCGAAACACCCGGATCTCCTTGGGCATTGCAAGTACCGCTACCGGGATTCGAACCCGGGTTTCCGCCATGAGAGGGCGGCGTCCTAGTCCCCTGGACGATAGCGGCGCGCAGTCGGCTCGGTCGAGGCTAGCAAAGCGCACGGAGCAAGTCCGGGCCCGCAACTCAGGGCTCCAGCGCTCGCGACGCCGACTGTCGGCGCCGCTCCCGGACCCGGCGTGGCGCGTGCGATATCTTCGCCTCTCAGCGACACGCGGATGTGGCGGAATTGGTAGACGCGCACGGTTCAGGTCCGTGTCTGGGCGACCAGGTGGAGGTTCGAGTCCTCTCATCCGCATCGAATGACGCGCCTGCAGCCGAGTCCTTGCGGTGGTGATACGAGCCACGGCAGAGGCGTCGCCCGTTGCCGGCCGGGGACGCTACTTAGGAGAGCTCGCTCAGGCCGGGTACGGGTGCCGACGACGTTCACACACGAAAACGGCCGCCGGGGTCGCCGGCGGCCGTTTTGCGTTTCGCTCTACTTGAGCTGGTCTTCAGCTCAGCGGCTGGAGTTACGGCGGTTGCGGCGCTGTGCCGTGACGAGCGAGAAACCCATGCCCGTCAACAGGAGGCCGACGCCGATCGTCCAACGAAGGTCAAAGCCCGTGAACGGCAGCGTGGTCGCTTTCTTTTCCGCGGTGGTCGCGGTCGGTGCGGTGTTCGTCGTCGGTTCGCTTTTAGTCGTTTCGGGCGCCGTCGTTTTCGTCGGCGTGCTGCTTTCTTTCGACGGGGAGGTCCCCGTCGAAGGCGCTGGTGTCGTGCTGGTCGTGGTCGGTTTGTTGTTGTAGCCCGACAGGCCTTCTTCAGCCGCGAAGGCTGAAGTCGGCAGCACAAGCGCCATCGTCAGAGCGAAAGCGACCGGCAACACCAAGAGTCTGCGCATCGCGC
>DATHGU010000103.1:0-3181 GCA_035317495.1 Solirubrobacteraceae bacterium | reverse complement strand
GATCGCCCAGCACGATTACGACACCAAGAAGCACCACGTCGAACGCTTCCTGCGCCAGAAGGACAAGGTCAAGGTGACGATCATGTTCCGCGGGCGAGAGGTCACGCATCCCGAGCGCGGCACCGCGATCCTCGACCGGCTTGCCGAGGAGCTCGCCGAGCTGGGCGTCGTCGAGCAGCGCCCGATTCAAGAAGGGCGCAACATGACGATGATGATGGCGCCCTCCAAAGCCGTGCTTGCCGGCAAGGCGGATGCGACAGAGGCCTCCACCGACCAGAGCGCCGACGCCGCCCACGTCGGCGACGTCGCGTCGAGCGCGATCGAGTCCCCGCGGGCGGTCGAGCCAGCGGCGAGCAACGGCGAGGTCGCTCCCAGCGAGGATGTCGTCGGCGAGACCGAGGAGGGCGCGCCGAGCGCCGAGCCGTCCCCCGGGGATGCCGCGGAGGCCTCCGCCGACACCACCGTGTCATAATCGTCCGTCCCCATGCCGAAGATGAAGACCCATTCGGGCGCCAAGAAGCGCTTCAAAGTGACGGCCACCGGCAAGGTGCGCGGCCGGCACCCCTTCACGAGCCACATCCTCGAGAAGAAGTCGCCGAAAAAGAAGCGCGCACTGGGTAGGCCGGCGCTCGTCAACGACCACGACGTGCCGCGCATCAAGCGGATGCTGGGGGCCCCCAAGGGCGCCCGGAGGGCGACCAGCGGTGTCGGGGCTGTGGGCGGGAAGCGCACAGGGGGTGACGCATGACGAGGGTCAAGCGCTCCGTCCACGCGCGCAAGAAGCGCCGCGCGACGCTGGAGCTGACGAAGGGCTTCCGCGGCGAGGCGCACTCGAACTACAAGCGCGCCAAGGAGGCGCTGATGAAGGCGGACGCCTATGCCTACCGCGACAGGCGCAACCGCAAGCGCGACTTCCGGCGGCTGTGGATCACGCGCATCAACGCCGCCGCCCGCATCAACGGGATGAGCTACTCGCAGTTCATGCACGGCCTCGCGCTGGCCGGTGTCGAGCTCGACCGCAAGGTCCTCGCCGACATCGCCGTGCGCGACGCCGACACCTTCCGACGTTTTGCCGAGGTCGCCCGCGAGGCGTCGACTGCCTGAACGGCAATCGGCATCGAGAAGCCTCCCGGGCGTCGTTCCTGAACAGGACGGCGCTTTTTTTTGTGGCCGCGCGACGAGGAGCACGACGTTTCGATGACAGGCCTATTTCGATGACACACATAACTTCCCCCAAGAATCCCCGACTGAAGACCCTGCGGCGACTGCGCGGCAGGCGCGAGCGCGACCGCAGCGGGCGCTTCCTCGTCGAGGGCGAGGACCTGATCGCCGCGGCCGGGGCCGCCGGGCGCCCGGCGCTCGAGGGCTACCGCCTGGCCGGCTCGGGCCTGGGGGAGAACGATTTTTTTGATGTCGAGCGCTCCGCGCTCGGGGCTGTTTCCACTTTGGGCTCGAGCACGCGCGTGCTGGCGGTGTACGAGCAGCATTGGGCCACGGCCGTGGGACCGCTGTGTGTGTACCTGCACGGGATCGCCGATCCCGGCAACGTCGGCACGATACTGCGCTCGGCGCAGGCTTTCGGCGCCTCATGCGTGGCGCTCGGTCCGGGCTGCGCCGATCCCCACTCGCCGAAGGCCGTGCGTGCGAGCATGGGCGCGATCTTCGCCGTGGCGCTGGCTCACGTGACGGACGCGCGCGACGCGCGCGAACTGCCCGGCGAGCGGATCGCACTGCGCGCGGACGCCCGCGAGTCCCTGCGCGCGCTGGCGGGCGAGGCCGGTGCGCAGCCGATCACGCTGCTGGTCGGCGCGGAGCGCGAGGGCCTGCCGGCGGACGTCGTGGCGGCCTGCGAGCGCTCCGCGCGCATACCGATCGCCTCGGAGTCCCTGAACGCCGCGATGGCAGCGACCGTGGCGCTCTACGAGATCACCCGCGGACGGTCCGACGCCCCGCGTTCATCTAGGGTCCGCACGTCATGATCGAGCGGATCGAAAAGCTGCGGGCGCAGGCCGAAAAGGAGATCGCGGCGGCCGGCTCGGGCGCGACGCTCGAGGAGCTGCGCGTCGGCTATCTCGGCCGCAAGACAGAGCTGCCGCAGATGCTGCGCGGCGTCGCTGCGCTGCCGCCCGCCGAACGCGGCGCGGTCGGCAAGGCCGCCAACCAGGCGCGCCAGGCTCTCGAGGCGCTGATCGAGCAGCGCGCCACGCAGCTCGGCGGCGAGGAGCTGCAGGAGCGGCTGCAGTCCGACCGCATCGACGTGACGCTGCCCGGCGCGCCACCGCAGCCGATCGGACGCCTGCACCTGCTGACCTCCACGCGCCGCGAGCTGGAAGACATCTTCCTCGGCCTCGGCTTCACCGTCATGGAGGGCCCCGAGGTGGAGACCGTCCACTACAACTTCGACGCGCTCAACCACAGCCCGACGCATCCCGCGCGGGCCCCCACGGACACCTTCTACATCGCGCGGCCGGACCTGCTCGAGCCGTCCGAGCCGCCGCCCGGCCAGCCTCCCTCGCCGCTGGCCGCCGAGGAGCTCGTGCTGCGCACGCACACCTCGCCGATGCAGGTGCGCGCGATGGAGGCCCATCCGCCGCCGCTCTACGTGGTGATCCCCGGCCGCGTCTACCGCCCCGACTCGGACGCCACGCACACCCCGCAGTTCCACCAGATCGAGGGCCTGGCGGTCGACGAGGACATCACGCTCGCAGACCTCAAGGGCACGCTGCTGATGTTCGCCCGGGCGATCTTCGGCGAGCGGCGCGACGTGCGCCTGCGCCCGCACTTCTTCCCCTTCACCGAGCCGAGCGTCGAGGTCGATGTCTCGTGCTTCAACTGCGACGGCAAGGGCTTCCTGCGCGACGGCGCGCGCTGCCACCTGTGCAAGGGCGAGGGCTGGCTGGAGGTGCTAGGCGCCGGCGAGGTCGACCCGAACGTGTTCGCCTCGGTGCCCGCGACCGACGCCAACGCTCCGGGCTATGACCCGGAGAAGGTCCAGGGGTTCGCCTGGGGCATGGGCGTCGAGCGCATCGCGATGCTGCGGCACGGGATCCCCGACCTGCGTCTGTACTACGAAAACGACCTGCGCTTCCTGGAGCAGTTCGGATGAAGGTGCCGCTCACGTGGCTGCGCGAATACTGCGACCCCGGTCTCGACGTGCACGGCGTCGAGGAGCGCCTGACGA
>DATHGU010000102.1:0-6980 GCA_035317495.1 Solirubrobacteraceae bacterium | reverse complement strand
TGGAAGAACTTCGACACGATCGAACACAACGTGACCAGCCAGGGTGGGCCCCAGAAGTTCGCCTCCAAGAACTTCGGCGAGGGCGGCACGTTCGAGATCAAGGCGCTCGCGCCCGGCGTGATCCACTACCTGTGCACGATCCACCCCACCTCGATGAACGGCTCGATCGAGGTGGTGAAGTGATCGGCCGTCTCGCGGCGGGCCCTTCGGCCGCCTAGAGCTCGGGCAGCCCCTCGTCGGGCGTCGAGGCGCTCGCATACAGCCGCCGCGGGATGCGCCCGGCGCCGCGCGCCAGGCGGCCGGCCTGCACCGCGGCGCGCATCGCGCCCGCCATCCGCACGGGGTCCTGCGCGCGGGAGATCGCCGAGGCGGCGAGCACCGCGTCGCAGCCGAGCTCCATCGCCAGCGCGGCGTCCGATGCGGTGCCGATGCCCGCGTCGAGCACGAGCGCCAGCTCGACGGCCTCGCGGATCAGCGCGATGTTGTAAGGGTTGCGAATGCCCATCCCGCTGCCGATCGGCGAGCCGAGCGGCATCACCGCGGCACAGCCCACATCCGCCAGCCGGCGCGCCAGCACCGGGTCGTCGGTCGTGTACGGGAGCACCACGAAGCCCTCGTCGACGAGCTGCTCCGCCGCCCGCAGTAGCTCGGGCGCATCGGGCAGCAGCGTGTCCTCGTCGCCGATCACCTCGAGCTTGATCCACGGGGTCTCGAACGCCTCGCGTGCCAGGCGTGCGGTGAGCACGGCGTCGCGTGCGGTGTGGCAGCCGGCGGTGTTGGGCAGCAGCTCGACGCCGGCGTCCGCCAGCAGGTCGATCAGCGATCCGCGCGCGCCCGGGTCCACGCGCCGCAGGGCGACCGTCACGATCTCGCAGCCCGACGCGGCGATCGCCTCGCCGAGGATCGCCAGCGAAGGAAAGCCGCCCGTGCCGAGCAGCAGCCGCGACCCGAACGTGCGGTCCGCGATCCTCAGCCGATCGACGCCCGGCGCCGCGTCCGATCCGCGGGAGGGCGTGTCCGATTCGGGGGAGGGCGTATCCGTCGCGTCGAGCATCTGCGCATCATCCTCCCTGCATCGCGGTGAGCACCTCGACACGCGCGTGCTCCTGCAGCACGAACGATTCCCACTGCGCGCGCGGGACGACCTCGCCGTCCACCGCGACGGCTACGCCGCGCGCGTCGCTCGGCACGTCCAGACGGCCTAGAGCCTCGGCGACGCTCTCGCCGGCGCGCACATCGCTGTCGTGTCCGTTCAGCCTGATCACGAGAGCGCCGCCTGCGCCGCGCCCGCCCCAGCGACCTGCATCCCCGCCGCGCCCGCTCCGCCGAGCGCGAAGCGTTGCGGCGCGCAGGTGCCGAGAAGCGGGTCGGCAGCCTCGCCGCAGAGCAGCCGCACGACGAGCTCGGCCGTCAGCGGCGCCAGCAGGATCCCGTTGCGGTGATGGCCCGTGGCCCACGTCAGGCCATCGAGCGCGCCGGCTCCGATCGCCGGCGCGTTGTCGGGTGTGCCGGGGCGCAGCCCTACGCACAGCTCCTCGATCTTCAGCTCGCTGACGCCCGGGATCAGATCGTGCGCATCGCGCAGCAGCTCGTAGATCCCACCCACCTGCGGCTGCACGTCGAAGCCCCGCTCCTCGACCGTCGCCCCGAGCACGTAGCGGCCATCGGCGCGCGGCACGACGTAGCCGCCCTCGAAGCGCACCACGCGTCGCAGCAGGCCCGGCCCGGACAGATCGCGCAGTCGCAGCAGCTGGCCGCGAACCGGGCGCACCGGTACGACCGCGTCGTGCGGCAGGCCCGCGATCTCGCCGGTCCACGCGCCCGCCGCGAGCACGACCTGGCCGGCCGCCAGGAGCTCGCCGCCAGCCGCGCCGCCGTCGCCACTCGCAAGCGTCACCCCGGTGACGCGCGCGCCGGCGGTGTCGCTCTCGATCCGCGCCACCGGTGCGTGCTCGCGCACGTGCACGCCGGCCGACTGGCATGCCGCACGCAGCGCCGCGAGCACGAGTCGCGGGTCGACCGAGTGGTCCTCCGGCGCCTCCAGCGCCAGTCGCACGGTCGGCGCAAGCGCAGGCTCGCGCTCGCGCGCCTGGCTCGCGCGCAGGCGGTTGGTCGCCAGGCCGAGCGAGTCGCGAAAGGCGATCTGGCGCTCGAGCTCGCGAGCCTCGTCCTCGTCGCGTGCCACCAGCAGCGTTCCCGTGCGCATGAATCCGAGCTCGGCGCCCGCGGCCGCCTGCAGCTCGCCGGCGAACGCCGGCCACATGTCGGCCGAGCGCAGCCCGAGCTCCAGCACGCGTCGCCCGGCCTCGCCGAACTCCGCCTCCGCGACAGGCGCGAGCATGCCCGCCGCCACGCGCGAGGTGCCGGCGCCGGTCGCATCGCGGTCGAGCAACGTGACGCTCATGCCGCGCTGGCGCGCGCGCCAGGCGATCGTCAGGCCGATCATGCCCCCGCCTATCACGAGCAGATCCGGTGAGCCGCTGGTCGTGGGCATGACAATGATGCTAGCCCGCGCAAGCGGCGCTGACACGAGCGCGCGTGCGCCTGCCAGACTGCGAATCGATGCCCTCTGCAGACCCTGGCTCGGACCGGCGTGCGCGGCTCGCCGCCGCGCGGCTGTACCTCGTGTGCGACTCGACCCCCGGGGGGAGGGCGCTGCCGGAGGTGCTGCGCCCGGCCATCGACGGCGGCGTGCAGGTCGTGCAGCTGCGCGACAAGCAGCTGTCTGACGACGAGCTCGCGGCCGTCGCCAACGCGGCGCGCGCGCTCTGCGAGCGGCTGGGCGCGCTGCTGATCGTCAACGACCGGCCGCTCGTCGCGCGCGAGGTGGGCGCGGACGGCGTGCATCTGGGACAGGACGACATGCCCGTCGCCGACGCGCGCGAGCTCGTTGGCGAGGACATGTTGATCGGCCTCTCCACGCACGCCACCGGCGAGATCGACGCCGCCTGCTCGCGTGCGCGCAGCGGCGCGCCGCTCGTGGACTACATCGGCGTGGGCCCCGTATACGAGACCCCCACCAAGGAGGGGCGCCCCGCGGTCGGCCTCGAGCTCGTCCGCTACGCCGCGGCGCACTGCACCGCGCCGTTCTTCGCGATCGGCGGCCTGCACGCGGGCAACCTCGAGGCCGTGCTCGCCGCCGGCGCCTCGCGCGCCGTCGTGCTGAGGGCGATCGCCGAGGCCGAGGACCCGCAGCGCGCGGCCCGCGAACTGCGCACGCGACTCGACGCGCGCGCCGAGCATGCGGCCTAGGGCGAAGTCGCCGGCGCCGACCCCCCGCGAGCAGGCCCCGCGGGGCGACGGCGAGGAGCGCGCCCGCGCCGCGCTCGCGCCGCTCGGCGAGGACGAGCGCCCGGCCGCGCTGCTCGTCGCGATCGGCGTGTGCCTGCTGCTCGCGCTCGGCGTGATCGTGGGCGCAGCGAGCGTCCACGACCTCAGCCGCCACGGCGGCTCGGTGCCCGGCGCGGCTGTCCTGGCGGTCACGCTGACGCTGATCGCACAGGGCATGTACCGGCGCCGCTACTGGGCCGTGCTCGCGTTCGAGGCGCTGCTGGCCTTCCAGATCCTCGTCACCTCGCTGGCGCTCGTCGTCGCCTCGACGATCGCCGCCGCGGCGATCTGCCTGCTGAGCGTCTTGCTCGGCGGCTGGCTGTTCTGGAAGCTCGTGCGCGTGATGGGGCGCATCCAAGCCCAGGAGCGCCGATAGCCGGCTCGACGCCCCTGGCGGCGTGTTGCGCTTCGATAGGCTCAGCCCGTCATGGCTCAAGACACCTACGACTGCATCGTGATCGGCTCGGGGCCCGGTGGTTACGTCGCCGCGATCCGCGCCGCGCAGCTCGGCAAAAAGACCGCCGTCGTAGAGCGCGACAAGGTCGGCGGACGCTGCCTGAACTACGCATGCATCCCCGCGAAGGCCGTCCTGCGCTCGGCCGACCTGCTTGCCGAGATCCGCGAGGCCGGCGAGTACGGGCTGAAGGTGTCAGGCCTCGAGGTCGACTTCGCCGGCGTGCAGGGCCGCCGCGAGAAGGTCGTCGGCACGCTCACCTCGGGTGTTGCCGGGTTGTTCAAGAAAAACAGCATCGACGTGATCGAGGGCGACGCGTCGCTGAACGCCGATGGACACGTGAGCGTCGACGGGCAGGCATTCGCCGCTGCCACCGTGATCCTCGCCACGGGCTCCACACCGCGACCGATTCCCGGCGTCGAGTTCGGCGGACGCATCATCGGCACCGAGGAGGCCTGGGCTCTGGCGGAGCTGCCCGCGCGCCTGGCCGTCGTCGGCGCAGGCGCGTCGGGCGCGGAGATCGCCTCGGGCTACGCGCGGCTGGGCAGCGAGGTGCGCCTGATCGAGATGCTCGAGCGCGTGCTGCCGACGGAGGACGCAGATGTCTCACGTCGGGTCGAACGCGGCCTCAAGCGGCAGGGGATCGACGTGCGGACGGGCGATCCGATCACCGACGTCAAGCCCGGCAGGTCGGGCGTGAAGTTCACGCATGGAGACGATTCGGGACTGGAGGTCGACTACCTGGTGATCGCCGCCGGGCGAGGCGCCGACGTCGTCGGGCTCGGCCTCGACGAGGCGGGCGTCGTGCTCGACGAACGAGGCCTCGTGCAGGTCGACGGCGCGCTGCGCACGAGCCGCGCCGGCGTCTACGCGATCGGCGACCTCGTCGCCGGTCCCGCACTGGCGCACAAGGCGTCCGACGAGGGGATCATCGCCGCCGAGGACTCGGCCGGCCTGCAGACCCACCCGATCGCCCACGTGGACATCCCCCGTGCGACCTTCTGCACGCCCAACGTCGGCTCGTTCGGGCTGACCGAGGAGCAGGCGCGCGAGGAGGGCTACGAAGTGGTCGTCGGCAAAGTGCAATACGGCGCCGTCGGCGGCGGCATCGTCTACGGCGACCCGGGCGGCATGATCAAGATCGTCGGCGAGTCCAAATACGGCGAGCTGCTCGGCGGGCACATCGTCGGCACGCGCGCCACCGAGCTGATTCAGGAGCTCGTCAACGTGCGCGCGCTGGAGGGCGGCTTCGCCGAGGTCGGACGCATCATCCATGGTCACCCCACGCTCTCCGAGGCCGTCATGGAGGCCGGCCGCGCGGCCGACGGCTGGCTGATTCACGGCTGAGGCGCGGCCCAGGCGCGTGCCGCGCCGGACGCGTTTACCCTCTGATCGTGAGCGCTCCGCCGGCCGCCTTCTACTTCGATCTGGCAAGCCCGCTGGCCTACCTGGCGGCCGAGCGAGTCCTGCACGAGCTGCCCGGCCCGGCCGAGTGGCAGCCGGTGCTCGAGCGGGAGCTGCGGGCACCGACGACGGAGTCGTTGGTCGGCGAGCGCCCGCCGGCGCACCGCGACGGGGGGCATGAGGTCTTCCGCGCCGAGCTCGCGCGACGCGCGGACGAGCTCGGTCTGCAGCCGCTGCGCTGGCCCGACCCCTTTCCGTTCGACAGCGCGATGGCGATGCGCGTGGCGACGTATGCCAAGTCGATCGGCCGCGTCGTCCCCTTCGCGCAGGCCGCCTTCCGCCAGGCGTTCGCCGGCGGCCGCAGCCTCGCGGACGCAAACAACGTGCTGATCGCCGCCGCCGCCTGCGAGATGCACCCGGCGGCTGTGCTGCGCGGCGCGGAGCTGCGCTCGGTTACCGCTCAGCTCGCCGACGCGACGGAACGCGCTGCCCGATCGAAAATCATAAAAATTCCCGCCATACTCATCGAGGACACCGTGTTCGAAGGGGAGCGCGCGATCGAGCTGGCGTCCGCGCGGATGAGCGAGCGCTCGCTCGCGGGACCGCGATGAAGGCCAACCGCGCATACCGGCTGATCGTCACGCGCGCCGGGCGCGCGCCCGCGCTGCTGGCCGACGCCGAGCGCGTCGATCACATCGAGGTCGTCGAGATCGACAGCGGCGAAGTGGTGCTGTTCTGGGACCGCCCGCCGCACGCCGCGTCGCGGCTCGCGCGCGCATTGCGCGAGGAGCTCGCGCAGCTCGACGCCGAGGAGTTCATCGCGCGCTGGAGTACCGTGGAGAGCTGATGGCGAACCTGCCCGAGCCCGAAGTCGCGCGCGAGTGGCTGGCCACGATGACGCTCATCCGCCGCTTCGAGGAGCGCGCCGGGGAGATGTACGCGCGAGCGAAGGTCGGCGGCTTCCTGCACCTGTCGATCGGCGAGGAGGCGACGATCGTCGGCAGCGCGCGCGCCCTGCGCGACAGCGACTACCTGATCTCCACCTACCGCTCGCATGGCCACGCGCTCGTCCGCGGCACGCCGCCCGAGAACGTCATGGCCGAGCTGTTCGGGCGCGTCGACGGCTGCTCCGGCGGGCGCGGCGGATCGATGCACATGTTCGACATCGCCCGCCGCTTCATGGGCGGCTACGGGATCGTCGGCGGCAACCTGCCGATCGCCGCGGGCCTCGCGCTCGCTTCGGACTACGAGGGCTCGGATGACGTAACGCTCTGCGTGTTCGGCGACGGCGCCTCCAACCAGGGCACGTTCGGCGAGACGCTCAACCTCGCCGCCCTGTGGAAGCTGCCAGTCGTGTTCATGGTCACCAACAACCAGTTCGGCATGGGCACCGCGCTGCGCCGCCACTCGGCCGTCACCGACCTGCAGCGAAAGGGCGAGAGCCTCGGCGTACCCGGCATGCGCTGCGACGGCATGGACGTCCTCGACACCTACGACGTCGTCTGCGAGGCCGTTCGCCGCGTGCGCGAGGAGCGCCGGCCGCTGCTCATCGAGGCCGTCACCTACCGCTTCCGCGGCCACTCGATGGCCGACCCCGAGCAGTACCGCTCCAAGGAGGAGGTCGCGCAGTGGCGCGCGCGCGATCCGCTCGTCCTGTTCGGCGACCTGCTCGTCGCCGAGAGCGTGATCGACGAGGCCGAGCGCGAGCGGATCGACGCGCAGGCGCTCGAGCGCGTGGACGCCGCCGTGGCGTTCGCCGACAGCTCGCCGTTCCCCGCCCCCGAGTCGCTGT
>DATHGU010000101.1:0-5526 GCA_035317495.1 Solirubrobacteraceae bacterium | reverse complement strand
AATGCAACGCGCGGTGATCATACCCGGGCCCACGGGCGCGGTCACCCCTCTGGCGTAAGGTTCGAGCAGGAGTGATCGACCTGCACTGCCATGTCCTCGCGGGCATCGACGACGGCCCCGACACGATCGAGGGCTCGCTGGCAATGGCGCGCGTCGCGGCCGAGCTCGGTACGCACACGATCGTGGCGACGCCGCACGTGAGCTTCCGCTACCCGAACGACTCCGAGACGATCGAGCGGCTCGTGCGAGAGACGAACGCGGCGTTCGCCGACGCGGGCGTCGCTCTGAACGTGCTCGCCGGCGCGGAGATCGCGATGTCGCAGGCCGCCGATCTGGACCCCGAGGAGCTCACGGCGCTGAGCCTGGGAGACGGGCCTTGGCTGCTCATCGAGTGCCCTTTCACCTCCGTGGCGATCGGCCTGGACACCTTGATCGGGGAGCTCGAGGAGGAGGGGCATCGCATCGTGCTCGCGCATCCCGAGCGCTGCCCTGCGTTTCAGCGGGATCCCGAGATGCTCGAGTCGCTCGTCCAGGGGGGCGTCCTCACATCGATCACCGCGGGGTCGCTCGTGGGGCGGTTCGGCGGAACCGTCAAGCGCTTCGCGTTCGAGCTCCTCGAAGCCGAGGTGGTCCACAACGTGGCATCCGACGCCCACGACCCCGAGCAGCGGCGCCCGGGTATGGCCGAGGAGCTTCGGCAGGCCGGCCTCGGCGGACTCGTCGAATGGCTGACCGACGCGGTGCCGAGCGCGCTGCTCGCGGGTGAGGAGAGCCTTCCTCCGCGCCCGCAGGTCGACTTCGCGGGCGTCGGCGCGAGGCGCGACGCGTGGTGGCGGCGGGGGCCGCTCAGGCGAGCTTCGTGATCGCCACGACCATCCCGATCAGGACGAACACGACGATCGCGATCTGCATCCAGATCCAGGTTGGCGACATGGCGCAGACAGCGTACTTCGGGGGCGGCGGCCCCGCGCTCCGCCGCGGGCCGTAAGCTCTCCTACGTGCGCGCGCGCCTTCGCAAGTCCACGGTCCTCGCCCTCGCGTGCTGCGGGATCGCGCTCATGGGTCCGACCACGGTGAGCGCGACGGGGCCGGCGCGACCCGCCGCGAGCCCGTTCCTGGGCGGAGTGAACACGGCGGACATGGGCTTTCAATCGACTCCGGCCGACGCGGATCGCACGATCTCGGTCTCGCGCCGCCTCCACGCGAAGATCATCCGCGTCGAACTGCCGTGGTCGGTCCTCGAGCCGCGCGCGGCCGGCAAGCTGGACCCCCACGCGCTGGCATACACCGACCGCCTCTTGAGCGACGCCGCCGCAAACGGCATCGGGGTGATCGCGATGATCGACAGCACGCCATGTTGGGCCACCTCGGCGCCGGCGCAGCTGCGTGGCGCATGCGTGCCCGGGCAGAGCAACCGGGCGAGTGGCTGGCCGCCCGCCAACCCAGCCGACTTCGCCGCGCTCGTACGCTCCTTGGCCGAACGGTACGGCAACAGGATCATGGCCCTCGAAGTCTGGAACGAGCCCGACCAGGCCAACGAAAAGTACTTCGCCGGACCACACAAGCCGGAACGGTACGCAGCGATCCTGCGGGCCGCCTATGTGGCCGTCAAGCAGGTCGCCCCCGGCATCAAGGTGCTCGGCGGCTCGCTGGTCGGGCCAAACGGAGTCTTCCTGCGCCTGCTCTACAAGGCCGGGATCAAGGGTTACTACGACGGCCTCGCGATCCACTTCTACACCCTGTCGCTGGCAGCCGTGCGCGCGACCCGTGCCGTTCAGGCGGCCAACGGCGACACGGCGCCGCTCTGGCTGGACGAGTTCGGTTGGCCCGCCTGCTATCCGCGGCAGAAGATCGAGCAGGAACAGGCCTGCGTGACACCCTCGGTCCAGGCGCGCAACATCACGAACATCTTCCGTGCGCTGGCCGGCACCAACTATGTCGCCGCCGCAGCCCTCTACGAGCAGCAGGACAAGGGAAATGCGTTCGGCGTGCTCACGCGAAGTGGATCGCACCGACCGTCGTTCTCCGCGCTGGCGCACGTGCTCGCCTCGCCGACAGGCCAGCTCAGCCCGGTGACGCTCCAGGTGCGCAAGGTCGGCGGCCGCGTGATCGCCAGCGGCTCGGGACCGATCGGCGATTTCATGCAGCTGGAAGTCTTCCGCGGCAGCGTGTTGCGCTACCGGGCGGTGTTCACGCTGGACCGCTTCAACCGCTACTCGATCAAGCTGCCGAGGGTGCTGGGCAGCCGCGGCCTGCGGATTCGCGTCTACCAGTACTGGACGGGCGTGCGCCGCGCGGCGCACAAGAGCATCTGAGGCGGATCACTCAGCGCTGCGGAGCATCGCGACGAAAGTCAGGGCGAGGATCTTCACGTCCAGGCCGAGCGACCAGTTGGCGATGTAGTAGTTGTCCCACTCGACGCGTTCGGCCAGTGAGGTCTGCCCGCGCAGGCCGTGCACCTGGGCCCAGCCCGTGATCCCCGACTTGACGCGATGCCGATCGCCGTAGCGCACGATGTCCTGCCTGAATAGCTCCACGAACTCCGGACGCTCCGGGCGCGGGCCGATAAGGCTCATCTCTCCGCGCAGCACGTTGAGCAGCTGGGGCAGCTCGTCGAAGGAGGTGCGGCGCAGGAAGCGCCCCACCGGAGTGCGCCGATCGTCGCCCTCCACGCCACCCGGCGCGGTGTCCCCGCCGAGCAGGAACTCCAGCGGGCCCGGATCGTCAACGCTCGGATCGACCTGCCCCGGCTCCATGCGCATCGAGCGGAACTTGTAGAGGTCAAACGCCTTCCCGTCGCGTCCCACACGGCGCTGGCGGAACAGCGCGGGGCCGCTAGAGGTGATGCGCACCGCGAGGGCCGAGAGGAACAGGACCGGGGAGAGAACGATCAACAGGCCCAGCGCGAGGACACGGTCGAGGCCGTGCTTGACCGCGAACTGCACGCCGCGCGGATCGATCGTCGTGAATGACATCAGGGGCAGGCCACCCACCGTGTCGTAGCCGACGCGGTTGTTGATCGTGTCGAACATGCGCGGCACGACGGATACCTCGACGCCTAGTTCCTGGCAGCGCTGGATCAGTCGGCTGACGCGCTCGTCGGCGACCGAGGAGAAGGCGACGATCAGGTTGAGAACGCCGGTGCGCGCGACGGTCTCGTCGAGATCCTCGACGGTGCCCAGCACTGGAAGGTCCCGCCCGCCCACCTCGGCGATCGAGCGGGGGTCCTCGTCGAGGAAGCCGATCGGGGCGAGCCCGTACTCGGGGTGAGCCTCCAGGCGGCGAGCGACCTGCGCGCCGACGACGCCCGCGCCCATGATCAGCACAGGCTTGCCGACGAGCCGCCGGGCACGAGCCAAGCGCTGCGCGGAGGAGAGGACGATGCGGCCCAGGCCAACGCCGAACATCGCGAACACCCAGGCGCGCAGCACCTCGGCTTGGGGGGGCGCGTGCCCGTTGAGGAACAGGCCGAGCACCGCCACGGCCATCGCACCGACGGATACGGCGCTGATCACCGGAACGACGCCGTCGAGAACGAGTGCGCGCAGGCGCGTGCGATACAGGCCTCGCAGGTAGAACAGCAACATCACGATCAGCGGGAACGCGAGCATCGGAGCCCGCACGGCGGAGGGCTGAAAGGTGTCATGAGCTCCCATTGCGACCAGCAGCGCCAGGCAGAGGAAGGCGAAGTCGACTCCCGGGCGAAGGACGCGCCAGCCCGGGCCCTCCAGCACCCACTGAAGCCGCCCACCGAAGATCTGGCCCGCGAGCGTCTTCGGCTGCGGCGCGGAGCGCGCCAGCTCGCCGTGAAGCGGCAGCGTGGTCGACGTCTGTTGTGTGATGGGTGTGCGAGGCATCGGCAAGGAGGTCTGGATCCTCACCCAGTTATTCGGATCGTGAGTCGCATGCCTTTAGCTACCGAGGCCTTCCGGCTGCGCTTGTCTGGGCGAGTCGCCTCGTGAGCAGACCGATGAACACGAGCAGGCCGAGCGCCAAGACAATGAACACGACGTCCGCGCTGGAGAGTCCCAGCGCCCCCGCCTGCTGGCCCGCGGGGATCCGTTCGGAGGCCGGATAGAGGCCGTGGGCGCTGGACGACGCCTTGGGCGCGTCTTCCTGGCTGCTCTTGCCGCCGGAGCGCCGCGCGGAGCGTCCGCGGCCGGACTTCTCCGACCGTCCTTTGGTCGAGCTTGCGCTCGAGCTCACGGGCGCGGAGGCGTCTCCGGAGCCCGACGTCGAGGAATCGCTCGTCGAGTTGCTCGAACCGCCCGAGCCGCCTCCGCCTTTGGGGCCGTTCACCAGCGCCGCGCCGAGGATCGCCTGGTTGCCCTGCCCCGGGCCGCCGTAGCCGCTGAGCAGCGAGCTGGCAAGCGCGCCGGAAGGCAACGCGGCCGCCAGGACGAGAACAAGTCCTCCTATGAAGATGATGGTGCGATGCGCTTTCATGCTTCCTTGCCTTGGGTATTCCGCCCGGCCCGAGCAGCCCCCGTGTAACCCTCCTTGCCACCTTCCGCTCTCACTGCGCGGCGCCCGTCTCCGGAGTGGCCTGGGCGCCGGAGCCCCAGCACCACGATCGAGCTGGAGCCCGCACATACGGTACCTGAGGTAGCGCGCTCTGTCGAGCAAAAGGTTCCAAGTTCCCGAAATCGACACGGCCCTCACCTGAGTTCGTGCGCTTTGAGGAGGATCGAGCGGTTGAGTTCCACGATATCGATCCGCTCGCCCTTGCGAACGACCTTCAGGGCGTCGCGGACGAGTTCGTCGCGGGGGCTCAGCCGCACTGCTCGGCCGAGCAGGCGCAGGGCGTCCGCTCGATCCCCCCGCGCGGAGGAGATCGCCCCGCGCTCGAGCGTCGCGTAGGCGTCTCCGGGGTTCCGATCCAGCGCGAGCGAGAACTCGTGGCCGGCACGCACCAGGTCGCCGAAACGCAGGGCGATGCTGCCCGCCAGCAGGTAGGGCTCGTCGCTCAGCGGGTTCAGCCGCGCGGCTTCGTGCAGGTCGGAGTAGGCGGCCCGGGGCGCCGTCGGCCAGATACGCGCGGCGCTCTCGACGCGCAGCTGGCTCAGCCATGGGGCGATCAACGACAACGCCGCCGCCAGCGTCAGGATCGCTCCGCCGGCGAGCATCATGCGCCGGGGCATCGAGCCGCCGACGCTCAGCCGCCGGCGCGCAGCCGCCGCCGGGCCTGTCGCGGACCGCGGGGCCCGTGGCTCAGCCCCCGCCGCGCGGTCGAGCGCGGGCGCGGGCGACGTGGCTCGCCGAGGCGCGAGCGCGCAGGCAAGGCCCAGCAGCGCGAAGGCCGGGGCGCCCAGGCCTGCGAACTCCCAGAACCAGTCGAAGGACCCTTGCACGGCCCAGTATGCGAACCCGCTGAGGGCGGCTGCGGCGACGGACGCCGCGAGCGGATCGGCACGCCGGACGGTCGAACGCAGAGCGGCGGCGCCGCCCGTCAGCAGGGCCGCCACGAGACCGACCAGCGCGAGCAGCGCGCCCACGAGGCCCGTCTGCGAAAGCGTGCGGATCTCG
>DATHGU010000100.1:0-2069 GCA_035317495.1 Solirubrobacteraceae bacterium | reverse complement strand
GTGCATCCTGCGCGGGGACGCCCGCGAGCGTGAGCGTCCCGACGAGACCGGCCTCGACAAAGCCAAGCCCACCCGGGGTCAGCGGGATCAGAGCGAGCAGCTCGGCGCCGGCGTAGGCAAGTAGCACGAGCGACGGCCGTGGGTGGGCGCCGACAGCGCGAAGCGCGCAGAGTAGAGCCAGGTAGTCGAAGCCCGTATTTCCCACGGCAGCGAGCAGGGCGGCCTTCCAACGACGGCCGATCGTCGTGCGCACGAAGTCACGCTCGGCCAGGAGCTTCTTTGGCAGATCGGTGATCTTGCGGCGTCGGCGGATGGTTTTGTTGAGCACCCACTCGATCCCTCGCCCGGCCAAGGCCAGCGGCCGATCGACCGTGAACGCGAGCACGCCTGCCACGATGAGCAGCAAGAGGACTGCGGCACCGAGATAAGCAGAGGTGGCCAAGCTCCGACTGACCGGCGCTCCACCCAAGATCGCGGGGAGCGCAAGTAGCGGCAAGGCAAGCGTCGTTCCGAGCTGCAGCGAGCTCGACGCCGCCAGCGCAGCGGCCGCCTCACCGACGTCGACACCGGCGCGGCGCAGCATCGCAATTGCAAAGGCCGTCGCCGTCGCTCCGCCGCCGGGGACGATCCTCCCGACGGTGTTCCCGCTGAGTTGCGCGCTTGCGACCGTGAACCAGCTCCTCACGCGCAGGGCGATTCGGTCGAGCTCCCAGAGACAGATGAAGCTTCCTGCCTCGCTAACCAGTGCGAGCGCCGCCCAGTACCACGTGAGCTTGCTGAGCGATCGCCAGGAGGAGAAGACCGCGACAAGGCTCGGCAACAGCAGGTAGAGCGAGACGCCGGTGACGAGAACCAGCAGTCCCGGGCGCGCGTAGCGCTTCCACGGGAATGCTCCGGAGGGCTTCGCCGCCCGGGTCTCTGCAGAACCTTCCTCGGGCCGGTTCAACGCCAATCCAACTCGGGGGCGACGCGGCGGGTCACTAGATGTACGCCTTCTGCTGAAGCCAGCGCAACGAGAAATACCCCCAGATCGGGGGCAGGTAGTAGGTGCACAGGCGGTGGGTGAACGCGATCGCGAAAGCGGTCGCGTTGTCGACACCCATGGCGACGAGGCCGGCAGTCAGGCTCGCCTCGGCCGTCCCAACGCCTCCCGGCGACGGGATGAGACTCGAGAACGCCGACGCGGCCGTGTTGACGAGCAGCAGCTGGGCAAAGGAGAGATGGACTCCGTAGGCCAAGCAGGCTGCGCCGAGCGTTAGCGCGTAGAAAACTTCCACGCCGAGCTGCCCGCCGAACAACTCGAGCCGCTTCTGGCGGTCGCGAGCCACCGCCCAGAGACCCGAGAACGCGCTGCGAATCGGGGGCAACACCTTGGCGCGGATCGCCGGGACCAGAAGTAGTGCGACGACGATGAGAGCGAGCACGCCGAGGACCGTGACGATCAGGCGTCCGGACGGCGCCCCGCCCTTCAGGTCGCTGGCCTTAACGGCGATGTGGACGAAAGGGAGCGTGAGCAGGACGAGACCGATCTCAACAATCTTTTCCGACATGTCGTCGACCGCGCCGGCCGCGAAGGCCTGGGGGGTCGGAGCGCCCACCCGCTGCAGGAAGCGGACGTTGATGCCGATGCGGCCGGCCGAGCTCGGCACGGTGAGGTTGATGAACTTGATCGCCGATTGGAGGACGACGCATGGCAGCAGGGGGAGAGGCGTCGGGACCGCGCCGCGGAACGAAACTCCCCCGGCGACGAAGGTGAGCTGAGCGACGATCAGCCCGACGACGATCCAAGCGACCTGGGCGTGCCTGAGCTCACGGGCGATCGTGCCAAACCCGATTTTCGCAAGCTGGGTGATCAGCAGATAGGCGGCGACCCCCAACAGCGCGGTGAGGAGAAGGTCGCGCGGGCGCATTCGGCGCAGCGGCACGATCGCGGGCACCTCCTGACCGGTGGCCTTGGCCGCATCCGCGCGGAGATCCTTGAGAGCGATCTCGTGCGAGCGTGCAAGGTCGCGCAGATGCGGTGTCAGCGCAGCCCGCTGCAAATAAGGAAGTACGCGGGCAATGGCGTC
>DATHGU010000099.1:0-4629 GCA_035317495.1 Solirubrobacteraceae bacterium | reverse complement strand
GGTGTTGAGCGCGTCGAGCACCTGGTCGAGCTGCACCGGATCCGACGCCTGCGTGATCGGCAGTGTCGAGCCCGAGGAGAGCGCCTTGGCGGACGGGCTCCCGGGCTGCAGTTCGACGAACCAGTTCCCTTCGAGGAAGATTCGCGGACGGACCTTGACCGTCGCATCGGCGTGGATCGGCAGTCCGCGCGGTTCGATTTCCATCCCCACGACGGCCGTCGAGCCATTGCGTTTGATCGAGGTGACCTTGCCGACGTTGACGCCCGCGATGCGCACCGGCGACTTGCCTTTGATGTTCACGGCGGTTACGAACTGCGCGTTCAGGCGGTAGCCGTGCTTGAACGGTATGTGCTTGGTGAAGCCGAAGTAAACGGCGAGCGCGACGATCACGATGAACACGATCGCGAAGCGCACCGGATTCGAGCGGCCCAGCTCGACGACAGGGATTTCGTCGTGGCGGCGCCACCAGCGCAGGCGGCTCATTTCTTCTTCTTCCCTTTGCTGGTGCTGGAGATGCCGAGATCCTTGAGAGTCGCGCTCGGATATTTATCGCCGTACAGGCTCTGTTCGCGCGTCGTCACTTCGCGGTTCTTCGACACGTTGGCCGCCGTGACGTTGCCGACCACGGCCTTGCCGCTTTCGTACGTCTCGTTGGCCGCTTCGCAGACCTTCGGCTGCCCCGGGCCTGCAACGTTCGGGTACGGGTTGGCGTGCACGTGGTTGTTGTCGTAGATCGCGGAAGATCCTGGAGAGACTTTCTGAGTGGAAGGTCCGTTCGCGGGCGCCGAGGAGGGGAAGCCCTCGTTGTTCGGCCCGAGAGGCGCGAGCACGATGCCGGCTCCCGCCAGCGTGCCGATGCCGATGTTCTCGGATTGCAAGCTCGCGACGTTGCGGAACGTCAGCGTGAGGTAGTTGCAGATCGCCTGCTCCGGCGCGAGCCCGGCGAGCACCGGGTTGCCGAACTGGAGCGTCTGCGTGAAGTCTTCCAGTCCCGCCGCCACCACGGGGTTCTGGCCGAACGCCTGCAGCGCCTGCGAGGACTCGGCGAGCCGCGTGTTGAGCGTCGTGGCGGCCCTCAGGTTGACCGCGCCGACGGTGAATGCATGGCCGAGCGGCGGCGCGACCGTCACGAGCGACTTGGCGCTCGGGCGCAGCAGGCGCATGAACTCCGTGCTCTTTTCGATCAGAGGCGCCTCGAACGGGAGCGAGTGGATCGCCTGTTCGAGCGATGCCGGCCCACCCTCGGTGGCGAGTTCGAGCGAGCGCGCCGCGCTCGCGAAGGCCGTGAAGAAGGTGTCCTGATCGCTGAAGAAAGCCGCCTGCGTGCTCGCCACGGGAGCCGCCTGCGCGGCGACTGCGTCGAGCGCTTTGAAGAACTCGCGCAGGCCCGTCTGCGGCGCCGCCAGGTTGTGCAGGACCGGCACGGCGTTGTTGACGAGCGGGCGCAGTTCGTGGATCACCTTGTTCAGCCCCAGGCCCCGGCCCGCCAGCCCGTTGCCGAAGTTGTTCAGGTTGATCTGGTTGGCCGTGCGGGTCTTCTCGTCGAACATGTTGAAGAGCTGGTCGATGTCGACCGGGTCGCGCGCCTGGCTGACGGGGATCTCCCCTCCCGCCTTCAGCGTCTTGGTAGAGGTGCCCTTTTCCAGTTCCAGGTACTTCAGCCCGATCGCCGACACGGACAGTACGGTCGCCGTGGTGTCCGCCGGCAGCGGTTCGACTTTCTTTTCCAGCTTCAGGTTGGCGATCGCCGTGACGCGCCCGGTCGCGGCGTCCTGCTGCGGCGTCAGCGAGCTGACCAGCCCGACCCGCGTGCCGCCGATGCGCACCTGGTTGGCGGGCTGCAGGCCGGCGGCCTGCGGCAGCGCCACTTTGATGTTGTACGTGGGCACGAACGGAAGCCCGTTGTTGGCGTTGTAGGAGAGGAACACCGCGACGACCACGATCAATGTCGTGACCGCGCCGATCAGCAGCGGGCTGCCCGCCAGGGAGGTGTTGCGGCGGCGGTTCATCTACGGCGTCTCCGAGGGATCGCAGCTGAGCAGTTCGTTGTCGACGAAGGGCGAGGAGCGGTCGGCCGCCGGCTGTGTCGCCGCGCCCGGGCAGCGGCGCAGCTGGCCGGTCTTCAGGGGCGCCAGTGCCTGTGCGGCGCTCGCCGGGGTGAGGTTGTTGTTCGAGCCGAGCGCGAAGTCGGGGAACACGGGGCTGATGCGCGCGTAGTGGCCGTTGGCGTCGTAGTAGGCGTCGGTCTGCCCGAACTCGCGCAGCGTGCCCTGGAGGTCCGGCGAGTAGGGACCCCAGAAGGCCGTGATCGGCACCGATTCCTTCAGCGAGGTGACGGCGGCCGGAGTGGCCGTTGAGAGCTCCCGCGCGAGCGCCGGGAGCGCGCGCACGTAGTCGGTGAGGTCGTTGCCGGGGCCGGGCCGGCTGAACGACGTGGCGAAGTTCCCGACGACCGGCGTTGCCGTCGTGACGAGCGGTGTGAGCTTCGTGAACAGGCTCGTGAGGGGCTTGACCGTCGGCTTGGACGCATCGACGAGCGCTTTGAGCGCCCGGAACGTCGACGGCAGTTCGGCGAACGTGCGATTGCCCTGGCGCAGCGCGACCGGCAGGGCTTTGAGGCCCTGGGCGAGGTTCCTCTGCTCAGAGCCGATCGCCGTGAAGGTCGTGTTGGCGTTTTCGATCAGGCTGCTGAGCTGGTCCTTGCGCGCGCCGATCGTCGTCACCGCCTTGGCGGTTTCCACGAGGAACTTCGTGAACACCGCCTGGTCGCGCACGAGCTCGGCGAAGAAATGGTCGGTCGCCGCGATCGACGGCGCGAAGTATTCGGTCGTCTTCGCGAGGTTGCTTCCCTGGCCGACATACTGTTCGGCCGAGCCCTGGATGAACCCCTGCAGCCCCTTGCGCGTCTTCGGATCGAAAGTGTTGAACAGCTGGTCCAGATCTGTGACGTTGTGCGTCGCGCTCGCCGGCAGCTTCGCGCCCGCGTCCAACGCCGGCGCGTTGTTGGGCCCGAGGCTCAACGCGACGTAGCGGTTGGCGACGCTGGAGAGCGACGGGACCCTGACCTGCGCGACCGTGCCCGCATGCAGCGGCACGAGCGAGGAGTTGACGTGGATCGTGACGATCGCTTTGAAGTCGTGGGTGAGCTCGAGGTTCGTCACGCTTCCGACGGGCACCCCGCCGACCTGCACCTGATCTCCCTTGACGAGCTGGTCGGCTTCGTCGAATTCGAGCTTGTAGCTCGAGCCGCCGCCCCCGGCGAACACCAGATAGGCGACGACGAGCACGACGAGCGCGAGAGCTCCTACGGCGAGCGCCCGGACGAAGCCCGCCCCCGCGGAGCGCCCGGGACGCGGCGGCAGCGGGTCGCGAGGAGCGGGCGCCGCGGGCGGGCTGGGTGGGGTCGTCGTGGCCACGGGGTTACTTCCCGCTCCCCGCAGGGGCGCTCGGATGCACGGCGATCGCCGCGGCGGACGGCCCGCTGGCTACCGTCGGATCTGGGATTTCGCCCAGCCGGGCGATCAGCTTGATCCACTCGCTGGGCGTGATCGAGGAGCTGAGCGAGCCGGCGAGGCTGGCGCTCTGGGCGAACGCCGGCCGGAAGCCGATGTGGATGTGGTTGTAGTGGTCGGGCTTCGCCAGCGTGTTGTCGGCGCCCGGATAGCTCATCAGGCTGATGATCTGGTGCGGCTTCATCGATCCCTGAAGCGTGAGCAGCGTGCGAATCGTCGTGTCGGTGATCGAGCCGGGGCCCTGGTGGCCGGCGATCGGCGTCCCGTTGACCGCGGAGATGTCGACGGCGTCGCCGCCCGAGTGCTCGGAGACGCTCGCTTGCGTCGTCAGCTCGGCGTGGCCGCACTTCAGGGCCGAGACGGTCGGCCGCGCGCCCGAGACCGCGAGGAACTCAAGGGTCGCGAGCACGCGCCGATCGACCTGTCCGGTCTGGATGTCCTGGCGGCCACACGGATAGAGCGCGATGTCGCGGTTCGCGAGCACCTGCTGCTCGAGCTGTTCCTTGGACTCCAGCAGCACCTGCCCGACGCTCGGCGCCGCGGCCAGGAACGGGTTCTGTCCCCGGGCCCTGAAGATCGAGCTGTTCTCCAGCTGAACCCAGCCGTCGAGGATCGGCTTGGGGTCGATCAGCGGAGCGCCCGCGCCGGCCGGGCGGATTTGGAAGAGCACGTGCGGCTCGACGCTGTCGCCGCCGGCCGTGGCGCCTTGCGCGGCACCCGCTCCGACGTGGCCGAGAACCGTCCCGGCGATAACGCGCGCGCCGGTATGCAGCGGGTGAAGATAGACGTCGTTCGCACCCGAGCGGAACACGCGTGAGGTGCCCGATGCAGCGGTCGGCGTTGACGGCGGCGCAGATGGCGCGGAAGCCGATGGTTCCGGTGAGCTGGGGGCACTCGTCGCCGGCGCGACGGGCGCCGCGGAGTTGGAGCTGCTCGCGCTCGGGGTGGAGCTCGCCGACGCGGGCGCCGCGAGGCTCGTGCTCGAGCCCAGCGAGAGCCCGGAGATCGCCGCGCTTTCATCGGCCGGCCTGGGCGCGCCGGTCTGCGTTCCCGCGCTGGCGGGGGCGGTCGGGCGTGGTTCGGGAGGCTCGCCGGAGCGCGGAGCCGGCGCGCCGGA
>DATHGU010000098.1:0-3309 GCA_035317495.1 Solirubrobacteraceae bacterium | reverse complement strand
CGATGACCACGCTTCTGGTGCCGGCCGAGGCCGAGGTCAAGCGGCTGCTCGCGATCCCCGACGACGTCGCGCTGGCCGCGCACATCGGTGTCGGCTATCGCGCCGATCCCTGGCCCAAGCGGCTCGCGCGCAGGCCGGTCGCGGAGTTCGCGTTCGGCGAGCGCTTTGGAGAGCCCCTCGCCGGGTCCTAGCGAGGCGAGGGCTCCCGGGCGGAGCGGAGCTAAGGGGCCGGCGGAACGGGCAGCGCGTTGAACGGCGTCGTGCCGGCGGCGACTTTCAGTCCGAGCCCGGTGGCGGTGTTCGCGTAGGCGAGCTCCTTGGCGAGCGTCCCGACGCCGTTGGCCGCCGGCAGGGGAGCGAGCTCGACCGTCGAGAGGACGCCCAGCGCGTTCCCGCCGGCGTTCAGGAAGCCGCTTCCGGAGTCTCCAGGGATGCCCGGCGTCACTGTGTACAGCTCCTGACTCCAGCCGCCGGTTTCTTCCTGGTCGCCGAGGCTCACGCCGGTCTTCGGGCTGAGGGCGCTGATGCCGAGGCGCAGGATCGAGTTGCCATAGGAGAAGACCCGTTCGCCGGTCGCCGAGACGCCCGCGGCGAGGCCGTTCGGCCCGCCCCAGAAGGGCACGGTGGGATTGACGTTGCCGACCTGCGCCGCCGAGATCTTGATCAGCGCGAGGTCGTTGTACGCGCAGGTGTTGGCGTCTTTCTCGTTGGCTTTTTGCATCGTCAGCCACGAGTTGTAGGCGAGCGTGCCGATCAGCGTGCCGTCCTGGACGCCGCCGTTGACGAGGTCGCCCGAGTAGATCGCCGTGCCGAGGGGAAGCGATTTTGCCGTGCAGCCATTTGTTTCGGTGCTTTCGCCCGTCGAGGAGCAGTGCGCCGCCTGGCCGAGGTAGACGCCGCCCGAGGCGTCCGTGAACACGAAGTTCGCCGTGCATTGGGACGCGCCGTTCAAGAACGAAGAGGCGTTCGTGAAGGTCATCACGCCGGGATGGATCGTGGCGCTTCCCTCGGGCGCCCACGCAGCGGCCTGGGTTGCGGCGCCAAGCAGGCCGAAGGCCAGCACACTGGACAGGACAGCCAACCTCGAGCGCAGCTTCATGGACTTCCTCCGGGTTCGAAAGACGGGGCGTGCGGTTGTGCGCGGCGAGTGTCGCCGCACAGTGTCGCGCGTCGATTACCCCGCCGTGGCGGCGTCCAAACTGTCGCCCGCCCCATCGAGGCCGCGGCTCGAACAGTCGTCCAGCCGGCTGCGCGCCGGCCGGCGTCGGCTCGGCTCGCTCTCTTGCGCTCAGCCGAGTCGTGCGCGCAGCTCGGCCAGCTCGCCCGGGTCGATCTTGTACGTGTGCTCAGGCCCGGGATAGCGGCCCGTGCGCACGTCTTCCGCGTACGCGGCGACGCCCGCGTTCATCTCCTGCTGGAGGTTGGCGTAGCGCTTGACGAAGCGCGGCCCGAGCCCGTCGCGGATGCCGAGCAGGTCATGAAAGACGAGCACCTGCCCGTCGGTCGCGGGACCCGCGCCGATCCCGATCACGGGGATCTGCAGATGGGGCATCAGCTCGTCGGTGACCGCGCTCGGGATCGCCTCGAAGACGAGCGCGAAGCAGCCCGCCTCCTGCAGCGCGAGCGCCTCGTTGGCGATCCGCTCCGCAGCACCGGCCGTGCGGCCCTGAGCCTTCCAGCCGCCCAGTGCGGTGGAGGTCTGCGGAGTGAGGCCGACATGCCCCATCACAGGGATGCCCGCGCCGATGATGGCGCGCGCGCGCCGCACGGACGCCTCGCCGCCGCCCTCCAGCTTGACGACTTCACAGCCGGCCTCCTTGACCATCCGCATGGCGCTCGTGATCGCCTGCTCGTCGGAGACCTCGTAGGAGCCGAACGGCAGGTCGCCGATCAACAGCGGGGTGCGCAGGCCGCGGCGCACGGCGCGCGCGAGAACGAGCATGTCGTCGAGCTCGACGGGTGTCGTGGCGTTGTAGCCGAGCACTGTGGTGGCGGCCGAGTCGCCGACCAGCACGAGGTCGACGCCGGCTGACTCGGCCGCGCGTGCGCTCGGGTAATCGTAGGCGGTGACCATCACGATCGGGTCGCCGAGCCGCTTCTTCTCCGCCAGCAGCGGGAGGGTCATCGGCAGGCGTCCGGGGTCGGACGGGGCCTGTATCTCGGGGTAGCTGGACATGTGTGCCTCCTCTCTGACTCGGTTGACCCCTCGCTAGGTCAGCAGGGTGGCCACCGCGTCGTCGACCGTGATGATCCGGTTGGTGTGCGCCTCGACGTGCACCACGCGAGGCTCATAGGTTTGGAGATCGGCCGGCTCGTAGTTGGCGTAGGAGACGACGATGATCCGGTCCCCGCGCTGCACGAGCCGCGCGGCCGCGCCGTTGATCGTCATCGAGCCCGAGCCGCGCCGTCCGGCGATCGTGTACGTCTCGAAGCGGGCGCCGTTGTCGATGTCGAGCACGTGCACCTGCTCGTGCTCGAGGATGTCGGCGGCCTCCAGCAGATCGGCGTCGATCGTGATCGAGCCGACGTAATGCAGGTCGCAGTCGGTGATCGTCGCCCGGTGGATCTTGGACTTCAGCATTACACGTTGCATCAGGCGATCGCCTTTCTCGGGTGCGGTTGACGAGGGGTCGGGGCGGGAGACGGCCGCAGCATCGTGTTGTCGATCAGCCGTGTCTCCCCGAATCGTGCGGCCAGTGCCAGGAGACTCTCGCCCGCGAGCTCCTCGCGCGGCTTGAGCGTTTTAGGATCGACGAGCTCGAGGTACTCCGGTTGAACGCCGCGAGCGAGCATCGCGGCGCGCGCGGCCTCCAGCAGGGCCTCGGCGGACCGCTCGCCCTGCTCCGCGCGCTTGGACGCCGCGCGCAGTGCGTCGGGCAGCGCACGCGCACGCTCGCGCTCGTCGGGGCTCAGCCGCGCGTTGCGGCTGGACATCGCGAGGCCGTCGGGCTCGCGCACCGTCGCGCAGACCTGGACGCGAACCGGCAAGTTCAGATCGGCGATGAGGCGGCGGATCACGATCACCTGCTGGGCATCCTTCTGGCCGAAGTACACGACATCCGGCATCGCCATCCCGAGCAGCTTCGTAACGACCGTGCTCACTCCGCGAAAGTGCTCGGCGCCACGCGCGACGCCCTCCAGCCGTGCGGTCACGCCGAACACCTCGACGGCGGTGGCGAAGCCGGGCGGGTAGACCTCCTCGACGGACGGCGCGAATAGCACGTCGGCCCCGGCGCCCGACGCCCGATCGGCGTCTCGCTCCTCGCGCCGCGGGTAGTGCTCGAGATCGGCCCGGTCGTTGAACTGGGC
>DATHGU010000097.1:0-9093 GCA_035317495.1 Solirubrobacteraceae bacterium | reverse complement strand
GGTCGAGCTCGCGCGAGGGCGAGAGCTTGCAGGCGGCGTCGGTCCCCGCAGCGGGCACACGCACGAGGTGCCCTGCGCGAGAAACACATGACCAGCACGGTTAGGGCGTTGACGAACGCCCACGAGAGAAGTGCGAGATTGACTACTGACACACCGGTCCGCCTGCGAAGTCAGCGGCTTCGGGAGATTCGGTCTCATTCAGGCGGGGTGGGCGCCGCGGTCCGGGGAAGGGACCGCGGCGCCCAGCCGGGATCGCACGGAGGGAGGGATGTGCGGCCCCGGGGTTCTTCGAGCATCGCCCGGAGAGGGCCTGGCTATGCTCGAGCAAGCCCGGGGTGCCATATGTCCGCGCCGTGCGAATGCCACTTTCTCCCTGCGCGCCGTCGGACCTTGGGATCGAATCCCGGCGAGATAAACGCGCGCGGAGAGGCTATCTGATCCGGTTCGCGCGTGTCAAGGCCTAGTGTTTCCCTACGCGTGGCAGTGCTGATGTTGCGGGACCAGCTCGTGAGAGCGCCGAGGAAGCCGTCCTCGGTATAAACGAGATCGCTGTGTTTATAGCCGAACACGGTTCCGCGAGGTGCGGCGTGCGGAGGGTCCTCAGTCCTCGAGGGCGACGGCCGGCGGGACTCCCGCCGCGAGATAGCCGGGGATCGCGACGACAGCCAGCGCTGCGGCGGTAACGATCGCGAGGCTGAGGAGCGCAGCCGGCAGTGCGACCGAGTAGACGACCGGGAAGTTGATCACGTTGGCGAGGGCGCGGTCGAGGAGCTGCTGGCCGTAGAGACCGAAGACTGCTCCCGTCAGGCAGCCGACGGCGAGCAGGAGCAGGCTCTCGAGCAGGATCGTCCGCCACAGCTCTGTGCGCGGGAAGCCCTCGAGCTTCAACTTCGCAAGGCGGGGCCGGCGCTGCCAGACCATGCTCCCGATTGCCGCGGCCATCGCCAGCACCGCGACGACCAGGATCAGCGTCGCGATCTGGGTCAGGCGCTGGAGGCCCTGGCGACTCAACGCGTTCTGTTCGGCAGCGTGCGCCTGAGCCGTCTGCACCGACAGGCCCGAGGACGGGCGGAGCGCGCTTTCGATCTCGTGGGCCCCCTGGGATGGAAAGACGTTGGCGGCGAGCAGGACGTTGTAGGCGCTGGCGTCGCTGCTCCCCCACGCGCGCGCGTAATCGGAGGCATTCATGATCACCGCGCCCGGGGCCCAGCCGATGTTCGTCGAGAGCGCCGCGACCCTTACGGTCGTCGGCACGGGCGTCGGTAGCGTGACGCCCTCGCCGATGTGCAGGTGTTGCTCTTGCGCCAGAGCCTGGGCAAACACGGCCCAGCCACCCGCCCGCAGATGCACCGTCGCCTTCGCGACGGAGCCTTCGGTTATCTGAGAGGAGGGAAGCAATGGGGTCGCCTCGCTCGGCGGGGCGATCACCCACACCCTGCGCTCGCCCCAGTCCAAGAGGCCGCCGCGGTAGACGCGCACCGCGCGGACGCCGGGGAGACGCTCAAGCGTTCGCTGCTCTGTCGGGGTGAACGGCGCTGTCCTGAGCAGGTTGTAGGCGCCGGGCGGTGACACCCACACGTCCGTGAACGCGTTCTCATCGCGCGCCGCGTTCTCCAGGCCCTTGAGCAGATCGGTGTGGGCGCCCTGGATCGCCACCGCCCCGAACACCGCGACGGCTCCGGTCGCAGCGACGCCGATCGCCCTCGCGCGCGCGGCGCTCAGCTCCATCGCCGCGACATGCGGCACCGCTCCCGTCATCCGACGCGCGAGCCCCGTGAGGAGCATGAGCGCCAGGCCCAGCGCCACCGGAAGGATCAGCAGCAGCGCCGCGATCAGCAGCACCATCCCAAGGATCGCCAGCTTGGGCGCGCCGAGCAGGATCGCGGTGGCTGCCGCGAGACACAGCACGCCCGCGAGCGCAGTCCTGATGTTGGCGCGGGGAGCCGCGGAGCCCTCCTTAACCGTGATGGCCGCCAGCGGATCGCGCGAGAGGATGTCGCGCAGGGGGCTCAGGACCGCGACGATCGCCGCGAGCATCCCGCCGCCGGCGGCTATAGCGACGCTCTGGGAGCCGACGACCCGCTGGCTGCCGACGGCGAACGCCGAGCCCAGATAGCCGGGGTTGGAGCGGAACAGGTGGATCGAGAGCTCCTCCCCGAGGAGAAGCCCGAGCAGGCACGCGGCCACACCCAGCACGATCGCGTCGAGCAGGAGGATTGCGACCACCGTCCGGGGGGTGTAGCCGTCGCGGCGCAGATCCGCGATCAGGCGCCTTCTCTGCGGAACCGTCAGCAGCATCGCGTTGAACGCGAAGAGGAACCCGACGAGGGCGCTGATCACCGCGAACAGGGCGGTCGACTGGTTGCTCGCGGACGCCGCCTTCGCAAACAGTCTTTCGTCGTAGCTCGTCGACTCGACGTTGAGGCGGCCGGCGGCGAGCCGAACCAACGCTCGGCGCACGGCGCCCTCCCTGCCGTGGGCGGGCTCCACTAGGACGCGGGAGACGCGGTGAGCAAAGCCGGTCATTTCCTGAGCGAAGAAGAGGGGCGCCACAACTATCGGGCTCGCTGCCAACCCGCCGATCTGCCTGTCGCCGAGCTGCTCATACAGCGGTGCCCGCTCAGTCCTGCCGTACAGCTGGAGCGTCACCTCCCTGCCGAACCTCGTGACTCCAAGGCGGGCGGCGAGAGGACCCGGAAGGAGGACCGCGCCGATTCCGGCGAACGGTTCCAATTCGGTGTGGCGCACCAGCGTGCCGCCGAGCTCTCGGAGGCTCGAGTCGGCACCCACCAACTCCACAGACTCGCTTCCCTTCGGGCCCGTCGCGTTCGCACTCGCTTCAAGCAGCGGGGCGGCGACGCGGACACCTGGGATGGCGCGAACCCGGGCGAGCAGGCTTTCCGCCATGCCGTGCGGATCGCGTGCGAGCAGCTGGACGCTCGCGTTGCCGACGATGCCATGGGAGAGTTGCGAGACACTGCTCTGCAGGCTTTGGCTCGCGACCTGGGAGGCGAACAGGAGTGCGACCCCCGCGGCGATCCCGAGGACCGCGAAGAGCTCCTGCACCAGCCGTGCTCGGACACGGACGCGGTACAGGTGCAGTACGTTCCCCACCTTCATCGGTGGCACGCATAGCCTTCGCCGCTCTTTGTCCTCGGGCTCGCCTTGGCTACCAGCCAAGGCTTCGCCCTGCGTCCGCGAGCGGCTCGACTCTGCGCACCACCCACGGCAGAACGCACGACCGTCAAATCATCCATCTAGGGACCGAGGAGAGGAGTGCGGTCGGGCTGGTAGTCCGAGAGCTTGCCGTCGCGAAGCGCATAGACACGGTCGGCATAGCCCGCGGCGAGCGGGTCGTGGCTGACGAGGACCACCGCGACGTTCCGTTCGCGGCAGAGCCCGCGGAGCAGCTCCAGGACTTCACGACTGCGCTGGGTGTCGAGGCTACCGGTCGGCTCGTCTGCCAGCAGCAGGCTCGGCCCGGTCGAGAGCGCGCGGGCGATCATCACCCTTTGCCTCTCCCCCATCGACAGCGTCTCGGCCCGGTGAGCGAGGCGCCCGCCGAGGCCGAGACGCTCGAGCAGCGGGGTGATCTGACGGTGTGCCTCGCGCCAGCGGAGCGACTTGAGGAGCTTCAGCACAGCGTTGTCGATCGCCGTGACGCCTGGCAGCAGGTCGAAGTTCTGGCGGATGAAGCCCAGCTGCGAGAGGCGGAACTGCGAGGCCTCACGCTCGGACAGGGAGGAGACGTCCCGGCCGGCGATCCACACCGCGCCGCTGGTGGGCTCCAGCAATGTGGCAACCATCAGCAACAGTGTCGTCTTGCCGGAGCCGCTCGGGCCGTACAGCGCAACCATCTCCCCCGCGCCAACGGACAGCGTCACGCCGTCGACGGCGCGGACGGGCTCACCGCCGACCGCCGGGTACTGCTTTACGAGGTCGCGCAGCTCCAGCATGCGGCGCGGCTACCCGTATGCGCCGTGTGTGAGCCGGGCCGCGAGACGCCTCGCCTTGAACAGCACGAGCGCGGGCGCCACCAGTGGCCCGAGCGCGGCAGCGACGTTTCCGGCCGTGGTGCGAGCGTCGCGTGTCGAGGCCTCGGGGCTCGAGAGGTAGTAGGTGACCATCGCGGTCAGGATCACACGGTGAGCGAGATCGTCGGGGAGACTGCGGGCTGCGATTGCGGCGCGCTGGGCGAGCATCTTCATCGCGAAGGAGGCCTGTCGTGGGGAGGCGTGGTAGCTGAGCAGGCTGCGCTGGCCCGCGCGCTCGTCCTCCTCGACATCGACGAGGCTGTCGAGCAGCGAGTGAACCGCGCATATCCAGGGGAAGTACGCGCCCTCGATCGCGGCGGCCTCGCTCGGCTGCACATCGGGGCGGGCGGCCGTGGCGATCAGGGCGTGCACGGCGAGCGAGGAGCCGCCGGCGGCGGCCGTCTGCCACCAGTCAAGGCCCGAGGCGCGCGGTGTCTGGTAGCGCGCCCAGCGCTCGAGCTCGTCGTGGCCACCCTGCTCGCGCGTGAGGTTGAGGCTCTGAAACGCGACGATTCGCGCTGCCGCGGCCCACGCGGCGACCGACACGGCCCCGTGGGAGGGCAGCGTGAGGAACGCCGAGCGGCAGGTGTCGACGAGCTCGGCGAGGTACCCGCCATCTCGTCGCTGGGGGTGGACGTAGTAGTCACCGTGCTCGGCGGCGGGGTCGAGCGCGACGAGCAGGGCCTCGTGCAGCCGGCGGCCGTTGCTGATCGGGTCGGCGCTCGGCTGCTCGGCGAGGGTGTCGAGATAGTTGTAGGCCGTCTGAAACGCGACGAGCGCACGCACAGTCTGCCGGCGGCGAGCACGGGGAGCGAGCACGGCAAACAGCGCGGCGCCCTCCATGTTGCCGCGCTTTGAGATGGCCTGTAGCGCCAGCTTGCGCAGAACCGGGTCCGGGATCTGTCGTGCACCTCTCCGCCAATGCGCCAGCTCGCGGGTGACGATCGGGAGGATGCTCGTCAGGTAGCGCGCGACCGTCGAGCAAAAGACCAACCCCAGCGCGAGCTGCCCGTGCCCGCGCGCGCGATCGGCGCCCACGGTGCGGCCGCCGCCTGTCCCCGGCGGCGTGAGGGGCGCGGTGCCGTTCTCGCCGCCACGCTTTGAGAGGCGCTCGAGTGGCTGTACCGTGGGGCCGGGCATCGCTCAGCGATGACGTGCCGGCGGGCAGGGGACCGTCGTCGCGGCGCTCGCGCGGCTCTGATCGGAGAAGGTGAATTCGGCGGCGAACGGGAAGCCTCCGCGGGGGCAGCGTTCAGGGACGGCGACTCCGCGCGGGCGGAACGGGACGCGGCGGCCGTGGACGTGCTTGTAATAGGTCAGGTGACTGGGGCCGATCGTGGTCTGGACGCTCACGATGGAGACGTCGGGGCCGCCGGGGACGCTGGCCACCGGCGGGACGGTGGTAGCGAGCTGGGAGCCGAAGCGGCCGGTGTCGGGGAGCACTTCGCCTGAGAAGACGAGCTGTGCGGAGACGGGGAAGACGCCGTTGGCGTAGAAGAGGACGACCAGGTTGCCGTTGGGCGATGGGCCTGAGACGGCCTGGATTTCGGGGATCTCATGGCCTGAGCCGACGCCGAACGGCACTTCCACCAAGGCGGTTCCGTAGCCGAGGCGTGAGTTGGGCGAGCAGCCGCCGAGCCCCCTGGCGAGGAGCGCGGCGGGCTGGCAGATGGCAAGGCCAAGCTGGGTGGTCGTGTAGTTCATGCCGGCGGGCATGCGCAGTACCAAGGCCGTGAGCGGCGGGGGCGCAGCGCCTTCGGTCGTTGAGAGTGAGAAGCCGAAGGAGATCGTGGTGGGAGTGGCGAGCCTGTTCGGGCTGAAGGAGGCGTGCAGCGATGCACGCTCGGAGGTCGCGCGGGCGGCCGCCGGCGCCAGCGCGCAGAGGAGCACCAACACGAGTGCCGTGAGGAGCGGGAGCCTGGACGTCATGGCCTCAAGGCCCTCCGCGTCAAGCGGACATCCGGCCGTTGACGTGCACCGTGACGGCGTCGTTCGAGCGCTGGACGGTGCCGGTGAAGCTGAGGCCGGAGCCACGGGCATGGCTGTAGCGACCGGTTCCGCGGACGATCGCCATTGTGCCGTTGAAGGTCGCGACGCCGCCCGCCGGATGGTAGCTCGCGCTGGCGTGGCCCGTGAGCGATCCGCCGCTCGGGTAGATGTTGACTTCCGCGGTGACGCGGTTCGTGGAGACGACGTTCAGGTGGATGTAGATCGTCCCGGAGATCGTGCCTGACGCTGAGCCCTTCTCGTTCAGCGTGAAGCCGTGGTGGCTCGTGAGGTGCAGGTGGCCGGTCTCGCTGAGCGAGAACGTGCGCGAGGCATGCGCCGTGGCGGCGCGGGAAGGCGTTGCCCACGCAAGCACGGGGACGAGGAGGAGCGCCAACACTGGGACGGCGGTCAGTGGCGCGTACCGCAACCAGGCGCGAGAAGGCTCAAACGAGGGTCCCTGCGACAGCGCTACATGCTCAGACTGCGCTCTCATATCAACGCACACTCCTCTGGTTATCCGTACGACGCTTCGGCGAGGCTGGATAAACGTCCACGGTCACTCTATCGGAGCGGGTGGCGAGGGTCAACGAGCAACCGCACTGACCCGCTCCAGCAAGCGTAGATGGGCTGAGTGGCGCGCGCTCGCGTGTTCATGCCGCGGGCGGCGCATAAACGCTCGCGCCGAGCTTGACAGAGGACGGGCGAGCTCACAGGCTGCGTACGCGCCCGTCGAGGAGAGGCAGAGGATGGTGGAACATGACTGACGCAGATGTCGACCTGGGCGCTCTGGCCGCACGTCTCCAGGAGCAGGCTCAGCGCCTCGCTTCGGACGTCCACAGAGCCGAGCACGATGTAGAGGCCCTGGAAGCTGAGCCAACGCCCGAGACTGCGCTGGATCCGGACTTCGCCGAGAAGCTCGAGAGGTCGCTGGCCGAGCCGCGGGAGCGCCTTCAGCAGATCGCTAGGTCGGCCAAGTAGTCAGTCAGTCGAGGTGCGCCGGTAAGGCGTCCTCGACCGCTCGTCACCGGTAGCGCTGCGCCGCGCTGTCCTCGTTGCGCAGTGAGTCAGCGTCCTGCGGCGAGCTCGTCGGCCGCGAGGCGCATTCGCGGCACGCCATCGCGCTCGGGGAGAGCGCCGGTGGCCGTGACACGGAGTCGCTCACGTGCTCATCGATTACCAGGTCGTGGTCGTCGCGGGTGGGTCCGCCCGCCCAAACCCCTCAGATGCACCGTCGATGAGGCGACGATGCCTTTTGACCTTTGTGGGTGAGGCGAGCGGCGGGTCATCGGTACTAGTCTGGGCCCCCCCGTCGCTTCTCGTAGAGCGTTCTGAGCGGCGATGTCAACGCAGTGAGGGAGCGCGACCTGAATCGGTAACCGCGCGGCGGGCGACTTGCGGGCGACCGCCGTTGGCCTCGAGCCATGCTCGGATGCTCTTGGTGTAGGCGAGCGGGTCCGCCTGGCGGTTCGCGTGCAGCTGCATCAGCAAGAGCAGCCGGTTCGTTCGCTCGCGGTTCTTGAGGCCGTAGCGGCGAGGGTGAAGCGCGTCGCGGATCGGCGCGATGAGGCCGTCCATGGGCGAGGTCGAGAGCGGCATGTCCACGGGTCGCAGGCTGCGTAGGCCGCGGCGGCGAAACTGGCCTTCGACCACCCGACCGGCGCCTTCCAGCCAGTCCGAGAGACGCGGGATCTCGGCGGCGTGAGCGTCGCGGACGAACGGCTCCCAGAACGCCGGGCCAGCGAAGGCCCCCTCGACCCGGTCGGCGCGCAAGCGCCGCGCTCGCTCCCGTGCCACCAGCCCCGTCTGGCGATAGGTCGCGCCGGCTCCCACTGCCTCCAGCGCCTCGGCGATCCCGCGGGCGACGAACTGGTAGCGGCGAGCGGCGTGTGGCCCCTCGTGCAGGTGCACCGGCCGCTCGCAGGATTCGCAAGCGTCGTGCCAGGCCTCCTCCCGGGGCAACAGCTCGGTGAAGCGATGCGGCCGCTCGCCGTTGGCCGGCACGCAGCGGTAGAGCTGGCGACGGTGGCCCGGCTTGCCGTATTGGCCGTCGAAGCGGACCCGCGACCCCGCATGCCCGGGGCGTGGGCAGGTCGTTTGCGCCTTGCTCCACCTCTTCCCGGTCGTCGCCATCAAGTGACGAAGCTACGGGCGAAGCCAGACAGAATGCTCAGCTGGAAGCGACGGGGGGGTCTGGGCTATTGCCTTTCTTCGCTTGATGGAGTCGTATTTCTTGCGGGCTGAGAGGAGCGCAGAAGCTCACCTGCTGCAGGTCGTCAAGGTTCGCGGCGAGGAGGAGAAGCGTCCTATTTCTTTCTCTTCTTGATAGGGCCGTATTTTCTATGTGCCTGCCGCACGCACGCTGCCCGCCTGCCCTTCGCCTTCTTCTTGCAGGCCTTCAGCGCCTTGGCGAGCTTCTGCTTGCGGGTCAGCGCCTTCTTCTTGGCGCAGCCGCTCACGCTGATGGGCGTCTTCTGGTGGATCAGCGCGCCGTTCTGTCCGACGAATTCGGTCGGCATCACGAGCTTCGACGTGCAGAGGTTGCCGTTCGCGGCCAATGCCGAGAACTTCCCCTGCGGCAGCGTCAGTTCGAACGTGTTGAAGGGGGCGTCGGGCACCGTCTTGAACGTCGTGCTCGTGATCCCCGCCCTGTCGATGAAGGTCGTGCCCACGAGGTCGATCGTCACGCCGTAGCCCTGCAGGACCATGATCAGGCTGGGGAACGCTTCCCCGCCGTGGGAGACGAAGATCGCGGGGCCTTGCAGCGGCACGGGCAGCAGTGGCGTTATGACCTTGGCGTGGCCGATCACCGACGCGGCGGGGCAGCCCGCGGGGTTCGCTTCGAACTGCGCGTTCGTACAGGCCTTCTGCAGCGTCGTCAGGCGCGAGGGCAGCTGCTTGGGCAGTTCGACTTTGACCCTCGTGATGTTGGCCTGGGTGCCGAATGCGCCGGGCGGCTCGGCGACCTTCGTGACGAGGCTCGCGCCGTTGGCTTTGGAGGTCTTGCCGCTCGTCGAGACCGTGAATTTGGGGGTGAACTTCAGGGTGGCGCAGTTCGTCACCTGGAACGGCA
>DATHGU010000096.1:0-3587 GCA_035317495.1 Solirubrobacteraceae bacterium | reverse complement strand
GACCGCGGCGTGTTCCTCATCGATCTCAAGCCCGATCCGAAGGAACCGGGGGACGCTCTCGAGCTCTACGTACCCGATCTCATCACCCGTGCCGCGACGCTGACCCCGCGCCAGATCATCACGATCAAGGCCAACGTGTGCGATCTCACGCAGCCGGCGCTTCGAGCCGCCGGCTTCGACGTGATCGATCAGCGCGTTCCGTTCCCGGGAAGCGGTCAGCAACGGAAGCTGAATGCGCCGGCTCAGGACCCGCTACGAGCGCTCTGCCGAGCTGCATCTGGCGTTCATGCTGCTCGGCTGCGCCGTGGTCTGCCAGCGCAAGCTCACAGAGGACTGATCAGTCCTCGCCATCATCCTCGAAGCTGCGCCGCCCGTACTGATCGGGGATCGACCCCCAGCCCCAGATCGCCACCGGCTGCTTGGGCACGACTCCGTACTCCTCGACCGGGTCGGCCTTCTCCGGCTCCACAGTGCAGCGGTGCTGCCAGTTATCGCCGAGATCGAAGACGTACTCGAACTCCTCGCCCGCCTTGAGCTCTTTGGCGACCTTCAGCTTGGCGTGGTCAAGCCACATCAGATCAGGGCCGAACGAGTCGTCGGGATAGCCGATCTGCCTGCCGTCGCCCAGCTCGAAGTTGTGCAGGTGCGACGGGTCCCAGCGCGCGAACGCCGCGTTGATCGCCTCCGCGAACTGCTCAAACGAGTGCGACGGACCAACCAGGAAGATCCGTCCAGGCGATGGGTCGCAGGCGATCCCGCGACCACCCAGCAAGTCAACCCTGATCCGAAGCCACGTCCGCGCCACCGCCCGCACAGCCTACGGGGTTATGAGACAGCTTCTTGTACGCTATACGTCGGCTGAGTCCGTGAGCGGACACAACAAGCCGCAACATGGAGTGTCGATGACGGTAAGCAAGCCCCAGTCGGCAGTGATGTATTCCGGTCCCGGGTTCCGCATCCGGACGGACTTCAAGCGGCCCGACCCGCAGCTGGTCGCCGGCTTCGGCGCGTTCGATGCGCCGTCGATCTCGGACAAGATGAATCGGCTCTACACGATGGCGCCGCGCATTCACAACCTCACCGATGAGAAGCTGCGGATCCTCGGCCCGGCGTGCACCGTCAAGGTGTATCCCGGCGACAACCTGATGGTCCACAAGGTTCTCGACGTCGCGCAGCCTGGCGATGTGGTCGTCGTGGACACGAGCGGGTCGGCGATGACTGCGGTGCTCGGCGATCTCGTATCCACGAAGGCACGCCATCGCGGGTTGGCCGGCTTCGTCGTCGACGGCCTGGTGCGCGACCTTCCGGCCATCCGAGCGCTTGGTGACTTTCCCGTCTACGCGTGCGGTGTGACGCCGACGGGGCCCCTGCACCGAGGCCCGGGTGAGATCAACTATCCGGTCTCCGCCGGCGGGATCGTCGTTGAACCCGGCGACATCATCGTGGGCGACCTGAGTGGCGTGGTCGTCATCCCGCAGGAGATCGCCGGTGAGCTTCTCGAGCGGATGCAGGCCTCGGCGGCCAAGGAATCCGACTACGCCGGGGCCGTCGCGCGGGGCGACTTCTCGAACGACTGGGTCGATGCGCTGCTCGACGCGAGCGGCCTCAAGCTGGACGGACAACGCGGCGACGGCTCCTAGACCTCGCATCGCGCCGTTGCCCTCGCCGATGCCCGACCCTCCGACGTTCAAGCGGTCGCGCTCGGCGCCACGACACGGCGTGGGCTGAGGGATGGCGGTTCTTGCTTTCATCGGGTTCGGGGAGCTCGGTACGTCCCTGGCGGAGGGACTTGGCCGCTCTGGCTCCAACCTGCTGCGTGCCTATACGCCCGAGCGATCGCAACCGGCCGCGGCCGCCGCACTCGAGGCTCGGCTCCTCAGCGCCGGGGCGCAGCGAAGCTCGTCGCTGAAAGAGGCGCTCACCGGTGCGACCGCGGTGCTTTCCGTGGTCCCAGCCGGCGCCTCTCGCGACGTGGCCGAACGCTCCGCTCCGCTGCTCGCCCGCGGCGCGTACTACGTGGATCTCACTGCGGCTCGGGTCGCGGACAAGGAGGCCGCGGCCGAGGTGATCGAGCAGGTCGGCGGCCTGTACGTCGATGCCGCGGTGTTGGGCACGGTGGCGACAAGCGGCTTTGAGGTGCCGATCGTCGCGAGCGGACCGGGCGCGCACGGTTGGCGCGCCCTCGTCGTGCCGCAGGGTCTGGTCGTGGAGGTGCTCGACGCGCCCGCCGGGCACGCGACGCTGGTAAAGCTCCTGCGCAGCGTGTACATGAAGGGGCGCGACGCGCTGATCCTCGAGATGATGATCGCCGCTCGGCGCTACGGCCTCGAGGAGCTCGTCGCCCGAAGCATTCAGGGTCCCGGCGAGACCGTGCCATTCCCCGCGCTCGCGGAGCGCGTGCTGCGCGCACTCGCCGTTCACGCCGATCGACGCGCCGACGAGCTGCTCGCCTCGAGCGAGGTCGTCCGTGCGGTCGGAGTCGATCCGGTCATCACGCGTGCCGGCTCACAGGTGCTGCGCGGCGTCGCCGAGCTCGAGCTGCGCGACGTCTTTCATCGCGAGCGCCCGTCCAGCGGGGACGACGTGCTCGCGGCGATCGATGAACGCTCAGGCCGGTCGACGCTGGGGGATGAGTGATGGCGAAGGGCGCCGGCCATTCCCCGCACGCTGCGAGTGCTCGCCGAGCAACCGCTCCAGTACGGGGATCGCCACGCGCGTCGCCCGATCCGGATCGGCGACGAGATAGTGGTGGTGAAGCCCCGGCGTCCCGTTGACCTCGTTGATCACGCCGCCGGTGTCGGCGAGCGGCCTGGACGGATCGGCCGTGATGACGTCCACGCCGGCGAGGCGCAGCCCGACTGTCTTCTGGGCCGATCTCGCCGCGGCCAGCAGCTGGGGCGAGACCTCCCCGTGGAAGGTCTCGTTGTCGGCAATCGCATTGTTGTTGGTGACCGCGCCGAGTGGGATCTCCTCACCCGCCGGCACGACCGATGAGAGCGTGAGCCCGGCGTGCTCGAGCGCGATCATCATGTCGAGGTTCGCGCCCAGAAGCGACAGGCCCGCGGCGCCTTCTGCGGCGACCCGCTTCTCGTTCTCGGCGAAGATCAGCTCCTGGATCGTCGATCGCCCATCGCCGGTCAGGTGTCCGGGGACACTGCGCACGACGTCTAGCAGTTCGCCGTCCAAGAGCAGCAGGCGATAGACGGCGCCCATCGCCTTGCGCTCGATGAGCAGGCGCCGGCTGCCCGCGGCTCGCACCGCCCTCCTAAGCTCGGCGGGCCCCAGGATGCCTGCGGTCGTTCCGTGGCCGCCGCCGGTTCCCGCCGCCGGCTTTACGACGCACGGGCCGTCGGCCCGCTTCAGGAACTCGAGCGCCGGCGCGGTATCGCGCACGTCGAATTCCACGTGGTCGGGGATCGAGTGGCCCGCGAGCAGCCGGTGTACGAGGGCCTTGTCCAGCGCCAGCTTGAGCGTGACCGGATCGTCGAGGGTCACCATCTGCTCGAACACGCGCGTGGAGACCTCGCCCCTGCTGAGCTCGAACATGCCTGGCCCGAGTCGCTTGATCCGCGCCCCGGCAACATCGG
>DATHGU010000095.1:0-2749 GCA_035317495.1 Solirubrobacteraceae bacterium | reverse complement strand
TCTCGAGGGCTGGGTCGAGGAAGGTCGCGAGAAGCTCGAACGGATGCGCCCGTACGCCGAGCGCCATGGGTTGAGCATGCTGCAGCTCGCCTGTGCATGGAACCTCTCGCACCCCCCGGTGCGCTGCGTCGCGCCGACGCTCATCCAGGAGGACGGCACGGACGCCCGGGCGATCGAGCAGAAGCGCGCCGAGCTGGCCGCCGTGACGGCACGATCGCCGCTCAGCGACCGCGAGGTCAAGGAGATCGCCGCGATCGGCGACAACCGCGGTGGCATGGCGTTGAAGGGGGCCAGCCCCGAATACGCCGGTCGACCGGCGGCTGACCGCTGGGGCCTCGACAGCGA
This sequence comes from Solirubrobacteraceae bacterium, assembly GCA_035317495.1. GTDB lineage: Bacteria > Actinomycetota > Thermoleophilia > Solirubrobacterales > Solirubrobacteraceae > Palsa-744. The sequence continues at coordinate 2,404 of DATHGU010000095.1, read as the reverse complement.
GCTGTCCGCGGTGGCGGCTCGCTGGGACATCGACCCTGGACGCGACCTGGTCAAACATGAACTGTCGGCAGTCAATCGATGAGGAGGAGGCAGCGATGAGCATCGACGTCAGCGGCATCAAGGAAGGGCAGCGGATGATGTGGACCGTCGGCGACTATCCCGACATCGCCCAGACGATCACCGGGGTGGCCGAGCTGGTCGTCGCGCGGGTCGGCGCCGAGCCGGGAGAGAGCCTGCTCGACGTAGCCACCGGCAGCGGCAACGTCGCGATCCCCGCGGCGCTCGCCGGAGCGAACGTCACGGGGCTCGATCTGACGCCGAAGCTGCTCGACGTGGCACGCGCTCGCGCTTCCGAGGCGGGCGTCGAGGTGAGCTTCGTCGAGGGCGACGCCGAGGAGCTGCCCTTCGAGGATGCGTCGTTCGATCGCGTCACCTCGTGCTTCGGCGTGATGTTCGCGCCGCGCCAGCAGGTGGCCGCGGCCGAGCTCGTGAGGGTCGCTCGGCCGGGCGCGACGATCGTCTTCAGCGCTTGGACTCCGGAGGGACTCAACGGGCGGATGTTCAAGACGGTCGGCTCCTACATGCCGGCCCCGCCGCCGGAGCTCATCCCGCCGGTCATGTGGGGCAACGAGGACCATGTCCGCTCGCTGTTCGCCGACAGCGGCGCCGAGCTGGCCTTCGAGCGCCATATGGTCACGTTCGAGCACGCCTCGCCCGAGAGCTGGCTCGAATACAACGAGCGCGTGCTCGGGCCCGCGATCATGGCCAAGTCGGCGCTCGAGCCGCAGGGCAAGTGGGATGCGCTGAGAGCCGATCTGCTGAAGCTCTACAGCGACAACAACGAGGGCGACGACGGCAGGTTCCGCGCGCGGGCGGAGTACCTGCTGACGGTCGCACGGATGCCCGCCTGAGCCGCCGCGGCGCGGCTGCCCGCGCGCGCCCGCGCCTACGCCAAACCCTCCTAGTCGTCGCCCAGCGCGACGAGCAGGGCCTGCAACTCGTCGACCACGTCGCCGCTCAGGCGCACCTCGGCGAGGGTGTCGAGCGGCGTCTCCCCCCGCGTGACGATCGCCACGGCGCCGCCCGCCTGGCTCGTCAGCATCGGCAGCCCGGCGACCGGATGGACCTCGAGCGAGGAGCCGATGCAGAGCAGCAGCTTGGCCCCCTCGCACAGCTCGCGCGCCCGCTGCAGGGCCGACGCGGGGAGCAGCTCGCCGAACAGCACGACGTCCGGCTTGATCGGACCGCGGCATCGCCCGCAGCGCGGCACGCCATCGCGGTCGGCCGCGAGGCGCTCGCGCACCTGCTGCAGCGGAACGCGTTCGCCGCAGTCCGGGCACGAGCAGCCGGAGATGCTCCCGTGCACCTCGATCAGCTCGCGCGTGCCCGCCTTGCGGTGCAGCATGTCGATGTTCTGCGTGATCACGCCGTCCAGCAGGCCGCGCTGCTCAAGCGTGGCGAGCGCATGGTGCGCGCCGTTGGGGCGCTTGGAGCCGAGCGTCGCGAAGCGCTCGCCGTAGAAGCTCCAGAAGCGCGCGGGATCGCTGCGAAAGGCGTCGATGTGCGCCACCTGCATGGGGTCCACCTTCTCCCACAGCCCCGTGCGCGGCGTGCGGAAGTCGGGGATCCCCGACGGCACCGAGATGCCCGCGCCGGTCAGCGCGACGACCGAGCGCGCGCCGCGCACGAGCTCGGCGAGGCGGGACATGGCGGAGTCCGAGGAGTGGATTGGGGCGCGAGTCGGGGGAACCGTCATCGCCCCTCGAACCGCGGCGCGCGTTTGCCGAGGAACGCGGAGATGCCCTCCTTCGCGTCGGCGCTCTGAAAGACCTCGGCGAAGGCGCGCTTCTCGGCCTCGATGCCGTCGTCCAGATCGCCCGCGCCCGATATCCGCTTGATCTGCTCGAGCGCGACGGGCGCCGCCTGAGCGAGCTTGCGCGCCCAGGCGAGCGCGGTGTCGAGCAGTTCGTGGTCCTCGACCACGCGGTTGGCCAGGCCGAACTCGAACGCTTCGTCGGCCAGCACCGGGTCGCCCACGAGGTTCATCTCCAGCGCCTTGTTGACGCCCACCAGGCGGGGCAGCCGCTGGGTGCCGCCGAAGCCGGGGATGATCCCGAGCTTGATCTCAGGCTGGCCGAAGACCGCCGCCTCGGCGCCGATCCGCACGTCGCAGGCCATCGCCACCTCGCAGCCGCCGCCGAAGGCCAGCCCGTTGACCGCGGCGATCGTCGCGATGCGGCCCGAGCCGAGCTCTTTGAACAGCGCATGCGTCTCTCCGATCAGCGTCTCGCCGGCCGCGGCGTCCATCGTCGTGAAGGCCTTGATGTCGGCGCCCGCGGAGAACAGGAACGGGTTCGAGGAGGCAATCACCAGCGCCCGCACGCCGGACTCCTTGATCTTGCTC
>DATHGU010000094.1:0-3170 GCA_035317495.1 Solirubrobacteraceae bacterium | reverse complement strand
CGCCTGGGTCGGTCCGCACCGAGACGACCATCTGCGTGCATGCGGGCGACGACGGTTCCTGTGGCACGCCGGTCGCCGGTGGGCCGAGCACATTGCCCACCACGAAACCTTCGTCGCCCGCGCCCGGCGGGTTGGTGGCGCAGGTTCTTGGCGTGACGAACGGACGCGTCTACCCGCGGCGTCTCGCCCCGCGTGTACTAAGGGGGATCGTCAAGGTGGGCGCCGGCGCGACCCTGCGTCAGGTCCGTATCCGCCTCCGCCGCCGCGTCGGCCACCGCTGCTTCAACTTCAGCGGTTCGCGCGAGCGGTTCGTGCGCGCCCCCCGGTGCGGCCGGGCACGGTTCTTCTCGGTAGGTAGCGCCGAGTCGTTCAGCTATCTGCTGCCGGCGCGCCTCGCCCGAGGGCGCTACGTGTTCGACATCCAGGCGGTGGACGGCTCGGGGCGTGTCACGGCGCTCGTGGGAGGGGTGAGCCACGTCGTCTTCCGTGTCAAGTGAGGCCAGCCCGATCGGCCGCAGGGGGCGGCGCGCCCGCGCCGTGCGACGTGCGGCGCTCGCGGGTCTGATTGCCCTGCCGGCCGCCCTCGCCGCGACCGGCTGCGGTCTCGGCGCGGGCAAGCCGCCGAGTGCCGTGCACCTGACCGTCACGCGCGACTTCGGCGCATCCGTCGTGCGCGCGTGGAGCGAACCGCGGGTGCGCGGAGCGGAGACCGTAATGAGCCTTTTGATGCGCAACGCCACGGTTGGCACCCGCTATGGCGGCGGCTTCGTGCAGAGCATCGACGGGCTCGCAGGCGGACAAGACGCCGGACAGCCGGTCGACTGGTTCTATTACGTCAACGGCGTTTGGGCCTCGACCGGCGCGGCCTCGAGGAACGTCGACCCGGGAGATCGCATCTGGTGGGACCGCCACGACTGGAGCCAGACGGACCGCATCCCCGCCGTCGTCGGCTCCTTCCCCGAGCCGTTCCTGAACGGGCTGGATGGCAAGCGCCTGCCGGTGCGCGTCGAATGCGTCGAGGTGGCCGGGCGGGCGTGCAAGACGGTCAGGGCGCGACTGCGCGCCGCAGGCGTGACGGCCGGCGTAGCGGCGACCGGCAGCGGCGTGACCGCCTCGCAGACGGTGCGCATCGCTGTCGGGCCGTGGCGGGAGCTGGGCGGCGATCCGGCCGTCGCGCCGATCGGAAAGGGCCCGCGCTCGAGCGGCGTCTACGCGCGCATCGCGGCGAACGGCAGCACGCTCACGCTCCTCGATCAGGACGCGCGCGTGGGGCGGACGCTACTCGCCGGAGCAGGTCTGATCGCCGCCACGCGAACCGGTGAAGACGCGCCCAAGTGGGTCGTCACGGGTACTGACGACGCTGGTGTGGAACGCGCCGCGCAGGACTTCTCCGAAGGCGACCTGCGCCATCGCTTTGCGCTCGCCGTCACGCCGCAGGGCGCATCGCTGAGCCTTCCGTTGGCGGCGCGATGAGGCGCTCTACCGGTCTGTTCTTCTATCGCCGCCTCGCGAGCCCGCTGCACGCCACGCGGGCCGGCGTTGGAGCTGCGTGGACAATTGCCCTGACCGCGGCCGCGGTGCTGCTCTATGAGCCGCTGGTCCTGCTCGCGCTGCTCGCCGCGATCGTCGGCGCCGCGGCCGCCGCCGGGGTCGGCCACGAGCTGAGGCGCGCGCTGCGCACGGCCACGATCGTGGCCGTTCCGATCGTCCTCGTGAACGTGCTGGCCTCGCGGCAGGGACTGACCGTCTTTGCGCGCCTCGGCGACCTCGGGCCGTTCGGGCAGGGCGACCTGACCGTCGAGGCCGTCGTCTACGGAGTCGTGATCGCGCTGAAGGTCACGATCGTGATCCTGATCGCCACACTCGCCAGCCTCGCCGTCGATCCCGACGCGCTGCTGCGGATCCTCCGGCGGCTCTCCTTCCGCTCGGCGCTCACGGGCTCGCTGGCGGTGCGCATGATCCCGCTGCTGGCAGCCGATTCCGCGCGCCTCGCCGAGGCGCAGAGGACGCGCCCGCATGGCGGCCTGGAAGGAGTGCGCGGGCGTGTCGCGCTGCTCGGCGCGATACTCGGCGGGTCGCTGGATCGGGCGATGGACGTCGCGGCCACACTGGAGGTTCGCGGCTTTGCGACCGCGCCCCGCGCGCCCCGAGCGCCGCGGCCATGGTCGCGGCACGACATCGGCTTCGCGATCTCGGCGGCAGCGATCCTCGCGCTCGCGCTGTTGGGCCGACTCGGCGGCGCGGCCTCGTTCGAGGCCTACCCGTTGATTCACATGCCGATCGGCGGCGGTACTGTTGCGCTCGCCGTCGGGTTGACGTTCGCAGCGCTGCTTCCATTCGGCGATCGTCGTGGGATCGACCCATGAGCGCGCCGCTGCTGTCCTTCGAGCACGTCACCTACCGCTATCCCGGCGTCGAGGCAGCGGCGCTCAGCGATGTCAGCTTCGAGCTGGCGCCGGGCGAGTTCTGCCTGCTGGCCGGGCTCTCGGGGCAGGGCAAGTCGACGCTCCTGCGTGCGGCGTGTGGCCTCGCGCCGCATTTTCACGGCGGACGCTTCGCGGGACGTGTGACGCTCGCCGGTCTCGACAGTCGGGAGAACGGACCGGCGCGCCTGGGCGCGTTCGTGGGCGCGCTGTTCCAGGACCCCGAGACGCAGCTCGTCACGAGCTCGGTCCGCGCCGAGCTGTCGCTCGTGCTCGAAAGCCGCGGGCACGAGCCCGCCGCGGTAGCCCGGGGAGTCGAGGAGGTCGCGCTCGCTCTCGGCATCGACGCGCTTCTCGATCGCGCCACGTACGACCTCTCGGGCGGAGAGAAGCAGCGCGTGGCGCTCGGCGCGGCGTTGGCGGGGCGTCCCGCCCTCGTCCTGCTGGACGAGCCGACCTCCCAGCTCGACCCGGTCGCCGGGGATGAGCTGATCGGGCTGTTGCGCAGGCTGAACCAGGAGTGGGAGACGACGATCCTGCTGGCCGAGCATCGCCTCGAGCGGTGCCTGACGGTCGCCGATCGCGTGATCTCACTCGAGCGGGGCAGGATCGCGCACGACGGCCTCCCCGACGCGTTCCTCGAGTGGGCGGCAGGCCGCGCCCCCGCGCTGCAGACGCCCGGCGCGAAGCTGTTCGCGCTGGCCGGACTGCACCCGGCGCCGGTGGGCGTGCGCCAGGCGCGCGCCA
>DATHGU010000093.1:0-5786 GCA_035317495.1 Solirubrobacteraceae bacterium | reverse complement strand
TCCCCTTCGGGCGCGATCAGCATATGCTCGCTGAGCGCGGGCAGATGATGACCACAGAGCGGACAGCGATACGTCGCCGGCTTGCGGTTCGCCGCACGGCGCACCGTCCACCATGGCGCGGGCGGAAGGCTGGGCATGGCTCCATTGTCGCGCCGCTGGCGGCAACGCTGGCGGCGACCCTCGCGCTCGGCGTGGGCGTCGCGCTGGCGCGCGCCGAGCGCGAGCGGCGGACGGCGCGCGACGCTCGCTCGCGCGACCGCCGCTTCGGGCTGCTCGCCGGCGAGCGGCTGGGCGTCGGCCTGCGGCGCATGGCGCTCGGGCAACTCGATGTGGCGATCGAGTCGCTCGAGGGCCGGGGCTCGGGGTCCTCCCCCGAGAAGCGCGTGCACGAGGCGCGCAAGGCGCTCAAGCGCCTGCGCGCGCTGCTGCGGCTCGTGCAGGACGAGCTGGGCAAGCAGGCGTACGCGCGCGAGGCCGAGGTGGTGCGCAAGGCCGGCAGGCGCCTCGCACGGGCACGTGACGCCGAGGTGCTGCTGAGCACGCTCGACGGCCTCGTCCGCCGCCACCCGAGGAAGCTCGGCAGCCGACGGGGCGTGCAGCGGCTGCGCGCGCGGCTGCAGAGCGAGCGCGATGGCGCGGCCGAGCTGGCGCTAGCGGAGAGCGCCACGCGGGCGGGCGCGCTCGACGAGCTGCGTGCGCTGCGTTCGCGGGTCGTCGCGTGGGAGCTGGCCGACCCCGGCGGCCTCGAACCCGTCGAAGCCGCTCTCGAGCGACTGTACGGCACCGGCCGCCGCCGCATGCGCCGTGCGACACGGGCCACACGAGCTCGCGCTCGCAAGCTGCACGAATGGCGCAAACGCGTCAAGGATCTGCGCTACGCCGCGGAAATGCTCGAGCGCGACGGCGGCGACCGCAGGCGTCCGCGCGATCGCGGCAAGGCGGGCAAGCGGCGGCGCAAGCGCGCGAGCGGCAAGGCCGAGTTCCTCGGCACGGTTGCGCGGCGGGCCGACGATCTCGGCGAACTGCTCGGCGAGGAGCACGACCTGTCGGTGCTGGCCGAACGCGTGCGAGCGGAGGCCAGGGCGACGCGGGCATCGGGAGCGCCGGGCTCGGGCTCGCGCAAGGCGCTCCTGAGGAGGATCGCGCGACGGCGCCGGCGGCTGCGCAAGCGCGCGCTACGCGACGGCAGGCGACTGTACGGACGAACGCCGGCGAAGTTCGTGCGCCGCGTGCGCTCCGCCGCGGCGCTCGGCGCGCTCAGCCGACGCTGAGGATCGTCAGCTCGCGCTTGCCCTTGGGCAGCGCGACGGACGTCTTCTCGCCCGGCGCTCGCCCGAGCAGCGCGACGGCGACCGGCGATTCGGCCGACAGGCGTCCCTCGGCGGGCGACGCGTCGTGCGAGCTGACGATCCGCCAGGTCTGCTCGACGCCGTCCTGGTCGCGTACGAGCACCGAAGAGCCGAAGCCGACGAGCCCGCCGGCGGCCTGCGTCGCCTCCTCGACGATCACGGCGGCGGCGATCTTCTCGCGCAGGCGAGCGATCTTCGTCTCCAAGTGCGCCTGCTCGTTCTTCGCGTCGTGATACTCGCTGTTCTCCTTCAAATCGCCCCACTCGCGTGCGGTCTTGATCCGCTCGGCCATCTCGCGCCGGCGGTCGCCCTCGAGCGCTGCCAGTTCGGCGTTGAGCGTCTGCAGGCCCGCTGCGGTCATCATGTTCGTGGCGTCGGGCACTGACCGAGAGCCTATCGCGTCAGTAGTAGGTGCTCGGCGGCGAGCCCAGCAGCGCGTAGACTTGCGCGATCGCGGCCTGGTAGAGCAGCTGCGCGGAGGCGGGCGAGCCGGCCACGAACAGGTCTGTGCCGAGGCGCAGGTTCTGCCACGCGTAGTCGACGTAGGACTGGGCGATCTTCGGCCCCGGCGGGTCGTGCGTGACCGAGTCCAGATAGAGCAAGCCGCGAAAGTAGATCGATGGGAAGAAGGGGTTCTCGCCGCCGAGCTTTTCGGGCGTGAAGTAGGCGAGCGCCGCCCGCGCGGTCTGGCGGGCCTGGTAGAGGTAGGCGCTGTTGCCGGTGCTCTGGTAGAGAAGCGTGGCGGCGCCGATCATCGTTCCCTGGTTGTAGCTCCAGAAGGTCGCGTCTACGACGCCGCGCTGGCGGATGTGGTCGGCGTACAGGTTGTTCGGCTGCAGCAGGCAGGTCCGCACCCAGTTGTACGCGAGTTCGGCGAACTGCAGGTACTGGACGTTGCCGGTGATCTTGTACAGCTGCACCGCGAGCTCTGCCGCGGGAGCGGTGGAGACGGTGTTGCGATCGGTGTTTTCGAGGCTGTTGGAGAACGGGATGCCCCCGGGGCACGCGAGGCTCTGATCGGTCGAGAAGCCGGCCATCTCGAAGGCCATGATCGCCTGTGCGTAGCCGAGCGCGCCGGCGTTTCGCGTCTGTTTGTAGATCCGCGCGAGCTCGATCCCCAGCCAGTCGTTGTCGTCGTAGTACTTCGCACCGCCCGGTCCGCTCGGCGGCGCGACGGTCCCGTCGAAGCCGGGCAGCGTGCTCGTGTACGTTCCTTCGGGCGCGCCCGAATTGTTCGTGTCCAGGTAGGCGCGCAGGCCAACCAGGCGCACGCGCAGTTCCTTGCCGAAGGACACCGGCAGGCGCGGCACGTTGGACATGCTGACGGTCGCCGCGAGCGCCTGCGAGAAGGGCCACAGGTAGGAGAACGGTTCACCCCTGTACAGGCCCGAGCCCGGTATGTAGTAGTAGCGCTGCATCGCTTCGAACGTGCGCAGTCCGCGCGCCGCGTTTCCGTGCAGCACCGGCTTCTTGGGCTTCTTGCGGGCCGGCTTGCGCTTGGCAGCCTGGCGCGCAAAGGCCGAGCGCGTCGGGTGTGCGCGGGGACGCGACACGCCCGATGGGTAGGCGGAGCCTTTCGCGGCCCTTGCGTGCCTAGCGGCCGTGGCGCTCGTCGGGCTACTGCGCGTCTTGCCAGCTGCCGGCGCCGCGACGGCCGGCGCCGCGACGGCCGGGGCCGCGACGGCCGGGGCCGCGACGGCCGCGAGAGCGAAGGAGGTTGCGAGCGCGAAGCTCGTGATGGCGGCGCACATCAAGGCGCCGGGGCGCCCCGGCGCGCCTTGCCGCGAGCGCTGATCGGCTGAGAGCGGTGTCATCGGGCGTCAGCATCACAACAGTCGCTGGAGCGATTCGATTTGGTATACGCATGACACCGTGTCCTTCGACTACACCACCGTAGGACACGTGACGGTCGACGTGATGGCCGACGGGTCCCGCCGAGCGGGCGGAAGCGCCTTCTACAGCGCATTGCAGGCCTCCCGTTTGGGGAGGCGGGCGCTGATCCTCACGCGCGGCGTGCCCAGCGAGATCGAGGAGCTGCTCGAGCCCCATCGCGGCGAGCTCGAGCTGAAGATCCTCACGGCGCGTGCGACGACCACGCTGCAGACGCTCGGCGCCGGCGCGGCGCGCGCGCAGCGGATGATCGCGTGGGCCGGCCCGATCGCCGAGCAGGTCGCGATCGACACGGCGATCCTGCATCTCGCGCCCGTCGCGAGGGAGACGCCCAAGCGCTGGCGCGGCCGCGCCGAGTTCGTCGGGCTGACAGCGCAGGGACTCGTTCGGTCGTGGGCCGGAGACGGCGCACGAGTCCATGCCGCCCCGCTCGAGCCGTCGAGGCTGCCGGAGCGCTGCGACGCGATCGTGATCAGCGAGACAGAGCGCTCGAGCTGCTCCTCCCTGCTGGCCGGCGCACGCGATCGAGGAGCGGGCACGACCGCTCGCAGCCCGCTGATCGCGGTGACCGCTCAGGCGGCACCGACGACGATCCGGCTGCCGGATGGGCAGATCATCGAGGTCGAGGTGCCCGCGATCGAGCGTGTGCGCGACGACATCGGCGCGGGCGACGTGTTCTCGGCGGCCTTCTTCGTGGCGCTGGGCGAGGGACGCGGGCCGCACGACGCCGCGTCGTTCGCAAGCGCGGCGGCAGCGGTGCGGATCGCGGGCACGGGAGCCGCCGCGATCGGCGATCGCGCGGCGATCGAGTCGCGCCTGGCTGCGGTCGCCTAGCAGACGCAGAGTCGCCGCTCGTCACGGCTGGCGCGCGAGCGCGGCGTCGAGCAGCCGCGTCAGGCGGTCCGGGTCGAGCTGCGCAGCGCAGCCGCAGGCGCGTGCCGCCAGCAAGAGGCTGCCGCCGACCGGCGCCATCTCGACAACCGACACGCTCGCCGCCGGCGCGCTCCGGTGGACGGTGGCGATGAGCGGGTCGACGAACAGCGCGCCGGCCCTGAACACGCTGCCGATCAGCCCGACCGGGAACGCTCCCGCGCCGCCGTTGGCCGAGCCGTCGCCCTCGGCGAGGCCCGTGTGCCGGACCACCGCGACGATCTGCTCGGCGAGCTCGTGTGCGCCGCGCGCGTACAGCTCGCGCGCCACGGCGTCCCCCTGTTCGGCCAGCCTGCAGGCCTCGGTGGCGAACGCCGCGATCTCGCCCTTCGTGAGCGGCTTGGAGTAGACGAGCGCCGCGACGGCCTCGACGCTCGAGGCGCCGAAGAACTCCACGACGGCCTCGCTGAGCGCCGTCTGCGGGCCCGAGCCGTCGCGGTCGCGCAGCGCGGCGCGGATCGACTGCGCGCCGAGCCAGTAGCCGCTGCCCTCGTCGCCGAGCAGCTGCCCCCAGCCGCCGACCCGCCAGGGGCGCCCGTGCGGGCCGACGCCGAACACGTTCGAGCCTGTTCCCGAGATCGCGCCGATGCCCGGCTGGGCGCCCGTCGCGGCGGCCCACGCGCCGACGACATCGTTGACGACGATCCAGTCGTCACTCCGCGCGGCCTTCACCTGCCGCGCGATCGCGTCGGTGTCGGTGCCCGCGACGGCCAGCACCGCGGTGGCGAGCTGCCGCTCGTCGATTCCGGCGCGCTGCAGCGCCTGCTCTGCGACCTCGAGCAGCACGGCGACCGCGGCGCGGGCGCCGACGGCGTCCTCGTTGCTCGGACCGCCTTGCGCGAGATGGACCTCCCCTTGCTCCAGGTCGAGGACCGCCGCGAGCGTCTTCGTGGCGCCGCCGTCGATGCCCATCACATAGCGCCCCGCGGCGCGCGAGCCGGGGTTCACGAGCGGGTCGGGCAGCTGGACCAGAGAGTCGCGGTTCATGCGGGGATCCTCTCAGGATTCAGAGCAGGGGCTAGGATCGTCGGTCGATGGGGACCAGCGCGATCTTCCCCCGGGCGCGGCGGCGGGCGGGCATGTACGAGTCGTTCTACCTGCGCGCGGTCGCCCCCCGGGAGCCGGTCGGAGCGTGGATCCGCTACACGGTCGACAAGCCGCCGGGCGCCAGCGCGCGCGGCTCGCTGTGGTGCACGGTCTTCGACGCCGCTCGCGGCCGGCCGTTCCAGCACAGGCTCACGAGCGACGAGCTGGGCGCGCCGCACGAGGGCTGGATCGACGTGGGCGGCGCGAGCATGAGCGCCCAGCGAGCGCGGGGCGGCTGCGGCGACGCCGACTGGTCGTTGCGATTCGCCTCGCAGGAGCCAGAACTGCGCCACCTGGCCCGGCGATGGATGTACCGCGCGCCGCTGCCACGCACGAAGCTCACGAGCCCGGCGCCGGCGGCGCGCTTCGACGGCGTGCTGCGACTGCCGGGCGGGCGCGAGATCGAGCTGCGCGACTGGCCGGGCATGGTCGGGCACAACTGGGGCACCGAGCACGCCGAGCGCTGGATCTGGCTGCACGGCGTGGGATTCGAGCAGGCACCCGACGCATGGCTGGACGTCGCGCTCGGCC
>DATHGU010000092.1:0-2120 GCA_035317495.1 Solirubrobacteraceae bacterium | reverse complement strand
CGCGGGCACGACACGCTCAGGCACGGCGCGCTTGCCGACGACGAGCGCAGCGACTGGGCGTGGGCCGCCGAGGCGGCCGCGCGCGATGTCGCCGTGGGCCACGCGCAGCAGGCGGTCGTCTGCTGCTGGACGGGCACGGGCGCGTCGATCGCGGCCAACAAGGTCGACTCCGTGCGCGCCGCGCTGTGCCTCGACGCCGCGACGGCGGCCGGCGCACGTCGCTGGAACGACGCGAACGTGCTGGCGCTCAGCCTGCGCAGCACCTCCGAGGCGGAGCTCGTCGAGATCCTCGACGCATGGTTTGCCGGCGAGTGCAGCGATGACGACGCCGACCGCGAGAACATCGCCCATCTGGGTGAGATCGAGCGCCGGCGGACGTAGAGCGCCGGCGGACGCAGCGTCCCGCCGGCCGTGCGCGGCCGGCGGCCTCAGGCCGCCGCGAAGCGCACCACGCCGCCGTCCTGCACTTCGGCGACGTGGCCGTCGGCGAGCAGCAGATCGACGTGCCCGAGCACCTCCGAGAGGGTCAGGTAGGCCTGCGTGACGGCCACGTTGCCCCACAGCTCCTGCGCGATCTCGTGGGCCGTGCGCGGCTCGTTGGCGACCAGGCGATTGATCTTCTCGGCTCGCCGCCTGTGCATGCGGAAGCGCTCGTCGATCAGCGACACGTGGTCGAATATCGGCCGCCCGTGGCCGGGGAGCACGAGCGAGAGGTCCATCGCGCGCGTCTCTTCGAGCGATGCCATGTAGGTGACGAGCGCCTGCGGCCGGGGCCCGGCGTGGTCGGGCTCGCTCCCGAGCGGGCGCGCGAGCAGGGGGTTGGAGGAGATGTGCGCGATCAGATGGTCCGCTGCCAGCAGGATCGAGGGCCGGCCGATCTCGACCGGGCCGCCGCCGATCGATCGATCGTCGAGGAACACGGTGTCCGAGGGGCTGTGCCCTGGCCGGTGAAGCACCCGCAGCGTGCGATCGCGCAGCTGAAGGTCGGAGGCATCGGCCAGCGGGCGAGTGACCTCGACCTGCGAGCCCCACGCGCGAAAGCCCGCCGAGACCGCCCGCAGGGCCGTGACGATTTCGGCGGGAATGCCATGCCGCAGCATCAGCTCCTCGGCGAAGCGGTCTTCGAGATCTGTCTCCCGCCCGTAGTGCGCGAGGAACGGAGCGAGGCGATCCAGCGCTGCGACCTCCGCGCCGGAGCGCCGGGCCAGAATCGAGGCCAGCCCGAAGTGGTCCATGTGCTGGTGCGTGACGACCAGCAGCTCGATGTCCTCGACCGCGTGGCCGTGCGCGGCGAGCGCCTGCTCCAGCTCGTCCAGCGCCTTTGCCGAGTTCGGGCCGGAATCGACGAGCGTCAGCGGCGAGTCCTCGATCAGGTAGGCGTTCACGCGGCCGACCTGAAAGGGGGTGGGAATCGCGAGGCGGTGAATCCCGGCCTCGGCCGCGAGCGCCAGGCCCTGCCGCTCGAGCTCCCGCTGCTCGTCCTCGTCGCTCACGACCGGGCCGTCGCTCACGGCCCGGCCGTCGCGGACGAGCGAATCAGCGCGAGCACTTCGTCGCGGCGCCTGACCATGTCCTCGCGGGAGACGAGCGACTCCAGGCAGAGGCGCAGCAGGGGCTCGGTGTTGGATGGACGCACGTTGAAATGCCAGTCCTCGTAGTCGATCGAGATCCCGTCCAGACGGCTGTGGCGGGCATCCGGGTAGTGCTCGGCGATCTGCTCGATCTTGGCCAGTGGATCGGCGACCTGCGAGTTGATCTCGCCCGAGATGAAGTAGCGCTCGTGGTAGGGCGCCAGCAGCGCCGACATCGACTTTCCTTCGCGCGCGAGCAGCTCGAGCACCAACAGCGCCGGGATCGTGCCCGAGTCGGCGCAGTAGAAGTCGCGGAAGTAGTAATGGCCGGAGACCTCGCCGCCGAACAGCGAGCCCTCTTTGCGCATGCGCGTCTTGAAGAAGGCGTGCCCGACGCGGTTGACGAACGCCGTCCCGCCGGCCCGCGCGACCGTGTCGGGCACGGCGCGCGAGGCGCGCACGTCGTACAGGATCGCTTCGCCCGGGCTCTTGCGCAGCAGCGACTCGGCGAGCAGCGCGGTGAGGAAGTCGCCGTCCACGAACGCCCCC
>DATHGU010000091.1:0-7332 GCA_035317495.1 Solirubrobacteraceae bacterium | reverse complement strand
CTGAAGGCGGGCGCGATCGTCTCCAAGGGCACCGTGCTCGGGCGCGTGCGCACGCCGCCGCGCGCGCATTACGGACACATGCGCTTCGCGATTCGCCCGGGCGGCGATGAGAGCACGATCGATCCGCGGCCGATCCTGCAGAATTGGTCGCAGCTCGACGCCGCGCTTCATCCGCGCGGGACGAACGGGACAAGCGACCTGCTCGGCGCAACGACCAGCGGCGTCTTCCTGCTGTCGCAGAGCGAACTCCAGCGCACGGTGCTGTCGGACCCCGGGATCACGATCTCCGCCTGCGGCCGTCACGACATCGGCTCGGGAGCGGTCGACAAGCGGGTCCTTGCGGTGCTCGCGTTCCTGTCGCGCAGCGGTCTCAAGCCGACCGTCACCGCGCTGCGCTGCTCTCGCGGCGGGGCGAGCGTCTCAGGAACCGCCTCCAAGCACGACACCGTCGATGCCCTCGACATCTCGGCGATCAACGGCATGCCGATCGCGAACCACCAGGGCGCTGGAACGATCACCGACCTGACGATCAGGGCGCTGCTCACGCTGCGGGGCGAGTTCGTGCCGTATCAGATCATCAGCCTGATGCAGTACCCCGGCGCCGCCAACACACTCGCGAGGGCACAACTCTGGGATCGCATACATGTCGGTTTCCGCCCGAGCGCGGCCGGGCTCGCGCCCAGCGCCGCCCCAGCCACCAAGGCGGCACATTCGGCGGGCGCCGCAAAGACCGCCCCCGCGCCGATCGTCGTGACGACCGACCTGAGCACGACCCAGTGGAACCAGCTGATCACGCGCGTCGGCGCGCTGCCGGTGCCGAAAGTGCCGGTCAAGCCAAGCTCCTCGGCGATCAAGGCTCGCAAGCGCCCGTAGCCGGAACCGCGCGACTGCGGGCGCCGGCTCAGCCGACCGGTTCGCGCTCCCGCGGCCTCCATTGGCCGCTGGCCCGTCTGCCATGATCCGCGTCGATGGCCATCCATGGCGGGATCGACCTCGGCGGGACGAAGATCCAGGCGGTGATCGTCGATCAGGATCACAGCGTGCTCGGCTCGGCGCGCCGCCCGACGCCTACCAGCGGCGGCCCGCCGGATGTCGCGGCGGAGATGGCGGCGGCGCTGCGCGACGCGGCGAAGGCCGCCGAGCTGGAGTCGGCGATGCTCGCGGGGGTGGGCGTCGGCTCTCCCGGCACGATCGACGGCGGCAACGTGACGAGCGCCCGAAACCTGCCGGACTGGGAAGACTCCTTCCCGCTCGCGGCGACGTTGCAGGAGGCGCTCGGTTGCGTCGTTCGGCTCGGCAACGACGTGCAGGTCGCGACGGACGCCGAGTTCAAGCTGGGAGCCGGGCGCCTGTACCGATCGCTGCTCGGGGTCTTCTGGGGTACCGGCGTCGGCGGCGGCCTGATCCTCGACGGCCGCCCGTGGGTTGGACGCGGCGCGGCCGGCGAGATCGGACACGTTGTCGTGGAGATGGACGGGGCGCGTTGCACCTGCGGGCGACGCGGTTGCATGGAGGCGTACGCCGGCCGCGCGGCGATGGAACAGCATGTCGCCCAGCTCGTGGAGAAGGGCCGGAAGACCGATCTCTACAAGCTGATGAAGGAGCGCCAGCGCACGCGGCTGACCAGCGGGATCTGGGCGCGCGCGCTCGATCGCGGCGACAAGCTGGCGATCCACATGCTCGACCGGGCGGTCAAGGCGCTAGGCGCCGGGATCGCGTCGGTCTGCAACGTGCTCGACGTCGAGGGGGTGATCATCGGCGGAGGGCTCGGCATCAGGCTCGGCCACCCGTACGCGAAGCGCATCGCCGAGGCGATGCAGCCACATCTGTTCGCCGATTTTCGCCCGCCGCATGTTCACGTGGCGGCGCTCGGCGATCTCGGCGGAGCGATCGGCGCGGCGCTGCTCGTCGAGAACGAGCTTGCTCCGGTGGCCGCCGAGGCGGCGAGCATCGCGACGGCGGCTGTTACAGGCCGAGCACCGTGATGACGACCAGGCCGATCGATAGCGTCGAGGTGACCGCCACGGTTATGCCGGCCGCCCCGTCGAGCACGCCGCGGTTGCGTCGCTCGCCCATCACCTGACGCGAGCGGGCCAGCCGCCAGATGAAGAACAGGTTGATCGGCAGCAGCACGCCGTTTACGACCTGTACGCCGACGAGCAGCGAGATCACGGGGATGCCGGGGATGATCGCGACGAACGCGCTGAGCATGATCATCGCGGTGATGATGTTCACGAACACCGGCGCCTCCTCGCGCCGACGCCCGACGCCCTTCTCGTAGCCGAGCGACTCGGAGATCACGTACGCGGTCGCGATCGGCAGGATCGCGGCGGCCAGCAGGCTCGCGCCGAGCAGCCCGACACCGAACAGCACTTCGGCGTAGTGACCGGCGAACGGGCCGAGCGCACGCGCCGCGTCGGCGGCCGAGGAGATGCTGTGGACGCCGTGCGTGAAGAGCGTCGCGCCGGTCGCGATGATGATGAACGCCGCGATCAGGTTCGCGAACACCGCGCCGGCGACCGCCTCGCGCTGCTCGCGGCCGAGCTCGTCCTCGCGCACCCCGCGCTCGACGACCGCCGACTGCAGGTACAGCTGCATGTAGGGGGTGATCGTCGTACCGGCGGTCGCGATCAGCAGCAGCAGGTAGGCGGAGCTCGTGTGGATATGCGGTACGACGATCGCCTTGCCGACGTCCGCCCAGTGGGGGTGCGCCAGCACCGCGGCGATCGGATAGGCGAAGAACGGGATCGTCAGCCAGATGAAGATGCGCTCGGCCGAGCGGTACGAGCCGCGCACGATGATCAGCCAGATGCCGAGCGCGGCGATCGGCACCGAGACCTGGACGGGTATTCCCGCCAGTCCCAAGGCCGCGCCGACGCCGACGAAGTCCGAGACGCAGATGCCGAGGCTGGCGATCAGCACGGCGCTCGTCGCGAACACCGACCAGCGGATCCCATACTCCTCGCGCACCAGCTCGGCGAGTCCCTTGCCCGTCACGACGCCCATCCGCGCTGCGAGCATCTGCACGATGGCGAGCGAGATCGTGATCAGCACGATCGTCCAGAGCAACCCGTAACCGTACTTCGCGCCGACCGAGGAGTAGGTCGCAATCCCGCCGGCGTCGTTGCCGGCGTTGGCGGCGATCAGTCCCGGGCCAAGCAGGCCGAGGAACGCGAACAGGCGGGCGCGGCGAGAGCTAAGCCGTGCAGGCAGACGCGGTCGGCCACGAGTGGCCGACCGGATGCGACGCATGACGGACGGTACTCGGACCGCCATCGAACTGTCCGCTTGAAACGTTCACCAGGAGCGCAGTCTATTCAGTCCTCGCCGAGCAGGCCGAAACGCCGCCGCCAGCCGCGCGGGAGCATCGCCTCGAGCACGTCGTCGACGGTCACCACGCCGAGCATCCGATCGTGCTCGTCGGCGACAGGGATCGACGTGAGGTTGTAGTCGGCCATCAGTCGCGCGACCTCCTCGAAGGGCGCGTCGGGCGACAGGCGGGGGGTCTCGTGCTTGACGATCGCCTCCAGTCGCTGCCCGGAGTCGGCGCGCAGCAGCGCGACCACCGGCACGCTGCCTTCGAGCGAGCCCGTAGCGGAGCTCACGAAGACGGTCGTCAGCAGCTCCGCGGCGATCTCGCTGTGACGGACGGCGTCGAGCGCGTCCGCGGCGGACGTCGAGCCGCGCAGCAGCACGAAGTCGGGACTCATCAGCCCGCCCGCCTCGGCGGGGTCGTAGCCGAGCAGCGCCCGGACCTTCACGCGATGGCTGACCGGCAGCAGCGCGAGCACCGTCTCGCGGCGGTCCTCGTCGAGCTCGCCGACGATGTCGGCGGCATCGTCGGGCGCCATGCGCGAGAGGATCGAGGCGACCTGTGCGTCGGGGCGATCCTCGAGGAACTCGCGTTGGTGGTGATCGTCGAGCTCCTCGAATACGTCCGCCTCGAGCTCGCGGTCGTCCTCGCCGACCGCCTGGATGATCTCCTCGCCCTCGCGCCGCGACGCCGCCTCGACGAGGTCGGCGATCTGCGCGGGGTGCAGCTTGGCGAGCTTGGGGTGCGGCACGCGCATGCGCACCGTGGGGACGTGGCCGACGAATGGCTCGACGCCGGCCCAGTCGAGGAACTCGCCGGTGGCGATGTGCGAGCCGAGCCCCTTGGGAAGCAGCCGTCGCAGGCCGCCGCGTGGCCCGGTGTCGACGCCGACCACGCGCCATGAGCCGCCCACCAGTGCCAGCTCGATCTCGTTGGCGCGCACCAGGCGCGCGCCCTCCACGTTGATCAGCTGTCGGTCGAGCAGGTCGCGCTTCAGCAGCACCTCCTCCGGGCGGCGCTCGAAGTGGCGTAGGTCGAGCTTTGCCTTGCGCAGCACCACGCCGTTCGGGCCGATCTCCGAGACTCGGTCGGCGCCGAGGAACGAGGTTCGCCCGGCGACGTTCACGAGGAACCCGGTGATCGGTGGATAGCCGGCGCCGCCCAGCCGCACGATCAGGTCCTCGACCTTGCCCAAGCGCTCGCCGTCGGCGTCCCTCAGTGGGCTGCCGACGATCGTCGAGAGATGGAGGATCGGCGGCGCCTGCGCGCTCGGCGCGTTCACAGAGCTCATCGTCAGCGACCATCGTACGCCGCTCATATGCGGCTTGGGGCAGCGGTCGGCGCAGCCGCGGCGCGACGGAGAATCTATGTTGAGGAGTGATGCTGCCGTTCTGGGTCTCCATCGGGCTGCTTTCGTTGGCTCAGGGAGCGCTGGTCGCGCTCCCCCGGGCGCCGGCGGCCCTCGTGCTCGTGCGGCGGCGCGGCCGTCGCTGGGCGCTGATCCCGCCGCTGTCCGTACTCGGTTTCGTGCTCGTGGCCGGTCGGGCGCAACATGCCAGCACGCAGGGGCTTACGTATCTGGCCCTGTGTGCGGTGCCGGTGCTTGCCGCGCTGGCGCTTGGCTGGCTCACGCCAGGCGCGCGACCGGCGCGGGCGCTGCTCGTGCCGGCACTCTTCGCACTCGCCTGGGTGGACCGCGGCGGCCTCGCCGGCGAGGGCGCCGCGGTCGTGCTCTCGGCGCTCAGCTGCGTGGCGCTCGGCATGCTGCTCGCGCTCGTCACGCCGGCGCGGTGGCTGGCGGCGGGCATCGTAGCGATGGCCATCGCCGACATCGCGCTCGTCGTCTCCGACGAGCTGCAGCGGCCGAACAGCGCGCTGAACGCCGCGCATCCGGCGGCGGGGCTGCCCCGCCTGCAGAGCGCGACGTTCGGCTCTGCCGTGATGGGCTACGGCGACCTGTTCATCGCCGGCACGCTGGGTGCGCTGCTCGCGGTTGCCGTCGGTCGATCGTGGCAGCTGCGAGCCGGAGCCTTGGCTGCGCTTCTGGCACTCGCCTTCGACCTGCTGTTCCTGCTCGTCGACGAGCTGCCGGCGACCGTGCCCGTCGCGCTTACGCTGATCGTCGTGATGCTCGCGCGCCGGCGGAGATCCGTGCGTCCGGGGCGAGCTCCAGCGCCTGCAACGTCTGTGGGGCCTGCGCGGCCGCGACGTCCTCGACCGCCGGGCGAGCGACCGTCGAATCCTGCCCGGCGGGCGCCAGCCGCGCCGTGACCCCACGCGCGGTCGTCTCGACGACCGGCGGGGCGAGCACGTCGCGATCGGAGGAGGCGCCGGCCTCCTCGATGCGGCGCACCTGCGGGATCACGCGGTGGTCGAACGAGCCGACCGCCTCGTTGTATGCGGTGATCGCCGAGTCGAGCTGGCGGCCAACCCTCGCGAGCGGCTCCACGAAGCGCCCCAGCCGGCGGTGCAGCTCGCGCGCGGACTCGGCGATCTCGCGCGCGGACTCGGCGATCCGCTCTTCGCGCCAGCCGTGGTGCGCCGCCCACAGCAGCCCGATCAGCGTGGTCGGCGTGGCCATCAGGATCTGCTGCTGCACGCCGTACTCGATCAGCGCGGGGTCCTCGGCGAGCGCGGCCTGGTAGATGCCGTCGGAGGGCACGAACATGACGACGAACTCCGGCGTCGAGTCGAGCTGTCCCTGGTAGCCCTTGGCGGCCAATTTGGCGATGTGCTCGCGCGTCTGCTTGGCGTGGCGCGCGAGATGCACCGCGCGATCGTCCTCGCCTGCTGCCTCGAGCGCCGACAGGTAAGCATCGAGCGGCACCTTCGAGTCGACGACGATCAGCTTGCCCCCGGGCAGGCGCACGAGCATGTCCGGTCGCAAGGAGCCGCCGTCGGTCTTGATCGTGCTCTGCTCGAGGAAGTCGCAATGCGAGAGCATCCCGGCCATCTCGACGACGTTGCGCAGCTGAATCTCTCCCCACGAGCCGCGTGTCGCGGGCCGCTTCAGCGCAGACACGAGGTTGCCGGTCTCCTGACGCAGCGATCCCACGCCGTCGCCGAGCATGCGGACCATCTGCGCCAGCTCGCCGTGGGCCTGCCGTCGCTCGCGCTCCAGCCGCCCGATCTCGCCCTCCATCCTGCCGAGCTTCTCCTGCACGGGCTCGACGAGCCCCTTGATCTGCTCGGCGCGCCTGGCCATCTCGCCGCTCGAGCGCTCCTCCTCGGCGCGCCGCTGGTCGCCGAGGCGCTGGGCGAGCGACTCGCCCGTCTGCGCGAGCACGTCGACCGAGATCGACTTCAACTCGTCGCGCATGCGCCGACCGTTCGAGCGCACGAGTGCCGCGGCGCAGGCGGCGCCGATCAGCACTCCTAGGATCAACAGCAAAACGCTCATCGGACCCACCAAGGTGACATTCGCGTCGGACGCAACCGATCCGCCCGCACGCCGCCGCCGCTTCCCGTCCGGGCCGGCTCAGCGCGGGCGCCTTGCCCGGGGGGCCTCCTCGCGCCGCGCCGGGGCCTGCTACCCGGTCTTGCCGGCGATAAGCCCGACTTAACACCTGTGCTACCCCTGGCTATGCTTGCCGCACGCTCCTCCAGGTGTGCCTTGGCGAGCAATTCCATAGAGGGACAATTCCATAGAGGGGCGCTGCGCCGGGGCGGGTTTCGCTACGCGCGGGCTCCGCTGTACGAGGAGGATGTGAGATGCAAGCCATGAATGGCTCTGCTGTTTCGTTCCGCAAGCGCGGACGCCTGATCGGGTGCTGTATGGCACTCGTGCTGGCGTTCTCGGCGCTGGTGTTCTCGGCGTCCGCAGGCGCAGCAACACCACCACCGCCCACCACCTATCTGGCCCTCGGCGACTCGCTCGCCTTCGGGTACACGCAGGAAAAGTTCGAAAACCACTTCCCGAGCAACGAGTCGCCTCGGCTCCCGCGCTGTTTGAACACATCGGCGAAAACCTGGGCAAGATCCTGAGCGTGCTGGACGAAGGAAGCAAATACGGCGGCGTG
>DATHGU010000090.1:0-8117 GCA_035317495.1 Solirubrobacteraceae bacterium | reverse complement strand
CCCGCTCGAACGCCTGCGCGAATCCCCGCCGAACGCCCGCGCGACTCGCCGAACTTCTGCGCGGGGCTCAGTGCGCGTCCCTGGCCAGGCGGACGCCGGCGAAGATCTGTCGTCGCTGCGGCAGGTCCCAGTTGCGGAAGTGCGGGCTGGCCACGCGCGCGTCGGTCGCCCACGAGCCTCCCTTCAGAACGCGGTAGCGCTCGCCGAAGAAGACCTCCGAGTACTCGCGGTAGGGGTATGCGACGAATCCCGCGTAGCCACCGAACGTGCTTCGCGTCCACTCCCATACGCGCCCGACCGCGTCGAGCGTCCCGGCCGCCTTCTCCCACTCGGCCTCGCTGGGCAGGCGGGCGTCGTGCGCCTTGGCGAATGCCTCGGCCTCGAAGAAGCAGACGTGGCAGGCCGGCGCTTGCGGATGACCATGCTCGATGGCCGGGTGATGGATCGCCCGCTCCTGCTCCTCGCACCAGGCCCAGCCCTCCGGCGACCACAACTCGCGCCGCGCGTAGCCCCCCTGCGCGCTGAAGCGCAGAAAGCTCGCGTTGCTGACGGGGCGCCCAGCGATCTGGAAGGCAGGCACCGGCACGCGATGGCGCGGGCGCTCGTTGTCGTAGGCGAAGCCCTCCGCTGAAGCGCCCATCTCGAATGCGTCCGGGGGGACTTCGAGGAACTCGGCTCCCTCGAGCGCCGGCAGCGGCTCGTCGACCGCGGCGAGGTCGGAGGGCGAGAGCAGGCCGGCGATCGCGAGTGTCTGGCGCATCGTCTCGCAGTGCTGCAGCTCGTGGCGGATGACCATCTCGCAGAGCACGCCGTCGCCGATTCCGCGCTCGGAGAGCGTCTCGATCGTGCGGGTACGCACGGCATCGAGATAGTCGCGCGCGCCCGACGGCCCCAGCGCCTCGATCTCGCCACGGACGGCCCGGGGGGTCTCGAAGGCGTCATACAGGTTGGCCAGCTCGGGGTGCAGCAGCGCATGCCCGCCGTGGCGATGGCCAAGCCACAGGTCCTCGTATGCGGCGATGTGGCCGAGGTCCCACACGAGCGGGCTCATGATCGGCGAGTGCACGCGTTGGAGCTGCTCGTCGTCGAGGTGGGCGACGAGCTCGAGCGTTCGCTCACGAGCTTCGGCCAGGCCGCGAAGCGCGCGCTCGACGTCGGCTGAGCTGGGGCCGGTGCTCAATGCGTTGGTCGCCATCACGTTCGAACGTCCCACTGTACGAGCTCTGTCGCCGGCCGGTCGACCCTGCCGGTCGCTACGGTCATCGCCGAAGGGGGGCGGGGGAGGCCGCGTCGTCGACGATCAGGGTGAGGCGCTCGCGTCGCAGCAGGCTGGCGGGGACGTGACGGCTCGGCTCGCCGAGCATCGCGTTGACCGCGTCGGCCTTGCCGGCGCCCGTCGCCAGCAGCAGGCAGCGTCGCGCAGCGTGCAGCACGGCAAACGTCAACGTGATCCGCTCGGGCGGCGGCTTGGGCGAGTCGTGCACGCCGAGACACAGCTCCTGCGGGCCTGCGTCGAGCGTCGTCGCACATGGGAACAGCGACGCGACGTGCCCATCTGGCCCGATGCCGAGAACGATCAGGTCGAGGACCGGCAGCTCGGCCTCCGCTGGCGCGTGCTCGCGTAGCTCGGCCGCGTAGCGCCGCGCGCCGTCGTCGGGTCCCCGCTCGCCCTCCATGCGATGCACGCGCGCGGCGTCGATGCCCGTCGCGCCGGCCATCAACGTCTGCTGGGCGAGCCTGTAGTTGCTCTGCTCGTCCTGTGGTCCGACGCAGCGCTCGTCTGCGAACCACAGCTCAATTCCCTGCCAGCTCCCGAGCTCTAGCCCGAGCAGCTCATACGTGCGGGCCGGAGTGCTGCCGCCGCTGAGCGCGAGATGCGCCGCGCCGCGCGCCCGGCGCGCGCTCTGCAGGCGCCGCGCGATCTCGACGGCGGCGCGCTGCGCCGCGGCCTCCGCGTCGGCGCAGGTCGTCAGGCTCGTCATGCGTGCGCAGCCTCGGGCAGCATCTGCTGCGCGGCCTGTAGGGCGCACCGATAGGTTGGATCGCGCAGCAGCGCCTGCCTGATTCCCTCGCCGAGGATGCCTCGCTCGCCGCGCGAGGCTCCGAGCAAAGTCCACGTCCGCTCGGAGCCATCCGGATCGTGACGGTACGCGTGCAGGCCCCCTGGCCCGCGGTCCAGCCGCAGGCGCAGGCCGGACTCGCTGCACAGGTCCAGGCCGGCCAGTCCCGGTACTGTCAGCTCAGGGGCGGCCTTCAGCTTCAGCGCGATCTCCCGCCCGTCGGCCTTGGCGGTGCCGCTCAGCAGCCCCTCGCCGGCCTTCTGCGAGACGATCTCGGATTGCGCGAGCTTCCAGTCCAAGCGCGATGCGAGCCAGCCCAGGAACAACATCGCCGCGACCGTCGAATCGGAGTGGTGGCGCACGGAGACGGCGTTCAGTCGATACAGCTCGGGGCGCATCCACCGAGGATCGAACGCCGCTGCGACGCGCTCGCGCCAGGGCGTCGAGCGCAGCCACGCCAGATCCACGACGTACAGGCGCTCCGAGAGCGCCGTCGCGCGATCGATCGCCTCGCGCCAGACCGGCTCCTCGATCGAGTCGATAAGTATCGCTTGCGCCAGCGGAAGCAGCACATCGACAGCCTCATGATGGCCGTGCGGCGACCACAGAAGTGTCGGCAGGTCGGTGACGACGAGCGGGTCGGCGATCGTGAACAGGTCGTCCAGGTGACGATCGCCGAGCTTGACGATCACGGTCTCGCGCAGCAGCGCGAGCTGGCCCGGGGCGGGGTCCTCGTCGGAGGCGATGCTCACACGCGCGTCGAGCCGGTCACGACCGGGCTCGTAGGACAGGACGATCAGCCGCGATGCGGCATAGCGGCCAACCCCGCGCAGCCGATTGGCGATCTCGCCGCTCCACTGGTCATCGACGAAGGTGATCATGTTCAGCACGCGCGCCGGGACAAAGCTGCCGCTTTCGGCGTGGCGCTTGACGAGCAGCTCGCGCAGTGCCCCTTCGATCGCGTCGGGGGTCGTGCCCTCTGCACTCCAGACCGCGTCGCTCGTGCTCATCAGATCGCGCGCCAGCGATGGCCCTCGTGAAGCAGGCGCTCGGCCTCCTCGGGTCCCTGCGAGCCAGCTTCGTATTTGGCCAGCGGCCCGGCCTGCTGCGCCCAGGTGCCGACGATCGGGTCGCAGATGCGCCACTGCGCCTCGACCTCGTCGTTACGCGTGAAGAGCGTCGCGTCGCCGCGCATCGCGTCGGTGATCAGGCGCTCGTAGGCCTCCGGCGACTGCGAGAGGAAGCTCGTGCCGTACAGGAACTCCATGGTCACCGGGCGGATGATCATGCGCGTCCCGGGGATCTTCGCGCCGAGGCGCAGTGAGACGCCCTCGTTCGGCTGCAGCGCGAGCACCAGCTCGTTGGGCTGCACTCCGAGCGAGCCGTGCTGCGAGAAGGCCAGGTGGGGGACCGGCTTGAGCGTCACGGCGATCTCGGTGATCTTGCGCGCCAGGCGCTTGCCCGTGCGGATGTAGAAGGGAACGCCCGCCCAGCGCCAGTTGTCGACCTCCAGTCTCAGCGCCGCGTAGGTCTCGGTCGTGGAGTCGGGCGGCACGCCGTCCTCTTCGAGGTAGCCCGGAACGTCCTCGCCGCCCGCATGCCCGGCGGCATACTGGGCACGCACGGACATCTCGGGGATCTGCACGGAGGTCGGCTCGGGGATCGCCTGCAGAACCTTGACCTTCTCGTTGCGTACGTCTTCGGCGGTGAAGCTCACGGGCGGCTCCATCGCCACGTGGCAGAGCAGCTGGAGCATGTGGTTCTGGATCAGGTCGCGCAGCGCTCCCGCGTGGTCGTAGTAGCCGGCTCGCGTGCCGATGCCCATGTCCTCCGCGGCGGTGATCTGAATGTTGTCGATGAAGTTGCGGTTCCACAGCGGCTCGAACATGCCGTTGGCGAACCGGAACGCCAGCATGTTCTGGACGGTCTCCTTGCCGAGGTAGTGGTCGATGCGAAACACCTGCGACTCCTCGAAGATCGCGAGCACCCGGCGGTTCAGCTCGCGCGCCTCCTCCAGCGTCGTGCCGAACGGCTTCTCGATGATCGCCCGCACCTCGGCTCCCTCGTGGCGTGCGAGCTCGCAGCGACCGAGCTCGCCGACGATCACGGGGAAGAACGCAGGCGCCGTGGACAGGTAGAAGGCTCGGTTCAGCGGTTCGCCGGCGTGCTCCTCGAAGCCTTCGAGGATCTTCTTCAGCCTGTCGTATGCGGTGTCGTCGTCGAACACACCCGGTACGTACTTGACCTCCGCGAGCAGCTTTTTCAGTACCTCCTCGTTCGGCGCTCGCCGGGAGAACGCGCGAATCGCTTCCTCGCACTCGGCCCGATAGTCCTCGTGCGCCTTTTCCGACCGCGAGAAGCCCACGAGGTGAAAGCGCTCGGGCAGCGCGCCGTCGTGCGCGAGGTTGTATATCGCCGGCAGCAGTTTCCGCCGTGCGAGATCTCCCGTCGCGCCGAAGATCACGAGCGTCGTCGGCGCGACGGGCAGGCGCTCGAGGCCCGCCGTGAGCGGGTTCTCTGGCTGTGCCTCGGCGGTGGGCTGTCCGACTTGCACAGCCATCGCTCAGCTTCCCCCGCGCCGCTTGCCGGCCTTGCCCTTCTTCGACGCAGCGCTGGGCTTCGTCGAGGAGGCCGCGCCCGGCGGAGCGCTCTTGACCGCGTGCCCGCCGAATTGGTTGCGCAGCGCTGCAAGCACGCGGTCGGCGAAGTCGCCGTTGCCGCGCGAGCGCAGGCGCGCGTACAGCGACGCGGTGATCACCGGCGTGGGGACGTCGTGCGCGGTGGCGTCGGCGATCGTCCAGCGGCCCTCGCCGGAGTCCTCGGTGTAGCCCTCGATCGCCTGCAGCTCGTTGCCGTCGGCTTCGAACGCGCGCGCCGCCAGTTCGCACAGCCAGGAGCGCACGACCGATCCCTGACCCCAGAGATGCGCGATCTTCGCGTTGTCGAGCTCGTACTCGCACTTGTCGAACACGTCGATGCCCTCGGCGTATGCCTGCATCAGGCCGTACTCGACCCCGTTGTGGACCATCTTCACGTAGTGCCCCGCGCCCGCCGGGCCGAAGTGCATCCAGCCGCGCGGGCCGATCGCCGCGACGCTCTGCTCGTTGGTCTGCGGCGCGAGCACGTCGAGGATCGGCGCGAGACGTGAGACCGCTTTCGCCGGCCCGCCGACCATCATGCAGTATCCGACTTCGAGTCCCCAGACGCCGCCGGAGACGCCGACGTCGACATATTGGACACCGCTGCGTTTCAGCGCCTTCGACCGGCGCTTGTCGTCGGTCCACTTGGAGTTGCCGCCGTCGACGATCATGTCGCCGCGGTCGAGCAGGCGGGCGAGCTTCTCCACGTTTTCCTCGGTGGCCGCGCCTGCCGGCACCATCAGCCAAACGATCCGCGGCGCCTGCAGCTGGCGCACGAGGTCCTTGAGCGTCGAAGCGCCCGAGGCACCGTGTTTGACCGCCTCATCGATCGACCTCTCGTTGCGTCCATAGGCCACGACTTCGTGCTCGGAGTCACGGCGGATGCGGTGCACCATGTTGCCGCCCATCTTGCCCAGCCCGATGAAGCCGATCTGCGTCACAGCGCCTCCTTGATTCTGTTGGTCAATGCGCGCAGCGCGCTCACCGGGTCATCGCCGTGCAGGCGCACCCGCTCGGCCGGGAGCCCGAGCTCGCGCAACGTATCGAAGTCGCCGATCGCCTCGGCGTTCTTGAGCGTCGTAAACGTGTATGGAGCGGCGGGGATGTCCACGTCCTCGGGCGCGTCGTGTAGCAGCTGCAGGAAGCGCCCGGTCTTCGGGCCGCCCTTGTGGAACTGCCCGGTCGAGTGCAGGAAGCGCGGGCCGTAGCCGAACGTCGTCGTCGCCCGGCCGCCCGAACCGTCCGAGCCGCGGCGAATCATCACGCGCAACTCGGCGATCTCCGCGTCGAACTCGCTCGAGGGCTCGACGTAGGCCATCAGGGCCACGTAGGCGGGCGGCACGGCGTCGTCGAGCAGCGAGCCAAGCGCCGCGTCGCTCGCTTCGGGGATCTCCGGGAGCTCGTGCTTGGTCTCGTACTCGGCCAGCACACGCTTCGTCGCGTCCTTTGCCTGCTGGACGTTGGGCTGGTCGAAGGGGTTGATCTGAAGGCCCCACCCCGCGACGGCGACCGCCAACTCGAAGAGCATGAACACCCTGCCGAGATCGAGTGGCCCGCGGGTCGGAACGTGCAGCAGCGGGTGACCGGCCTCGGCGAGCGCGAGCACGCGCTGCTCGACCGCCGGGTCCGGCGCCTGGAGGTCCGACAGGTAGGCAAACACGCGATCATCGCCGTACTCGCCCGGCTCGCCGAGCGGCTCCTCGGCGACCGGCAGGATGCCGGTCGAGCGCTTACCCGTGGACTCGGCCACGAGCTGCTCGAGCCACAGGCCGAGCCCGGGCAGCGACTCGGGGATGACGAACGTCAGCTTGTCGCGACCCGCCTGTGCCAGCGCGCTGAGCGCCGCGCCCATCCATACGCCGGCGGGGTCCTGCCCAGCAGGAACGGAGCCCTGCACGGGACCGCCTTGCGGCGTGTCCCGCAGGCCGACGTCCCAGGCGTCGCCGGCGCCGCCCAACAGCGCGCTTATGTCGACGCCGATCAACGCGGCGGGCACGATCCCGAACGCGGAGAGGGCGCTGTAGCGGCCGCCGATGTCCGGATCGCCCGCGAAGACGCGCCGGAAGCCGTGCTCGCGCGCCAGCTTCTCCAGCCCGGACCCGGGGTCGGTGATCGCGACGAAGTTCTGGCCCTCGCCGACGATCGACCAGAAGTGCGCGAACAGCGACAGCGGCTCGATCGTTCCCCCCGACTTGGACGACACGAGGAACAGCGTGCGCTTCTCCTCGACGCGCTCCTGAACCGCGCGGACGGTTTCGGCATCGGTCGAGTCGAGCACGTGCAGTCGCGGACGATCGGGCGCTGATCGAAACGAGCGCCGCAGGACCTCGGGCGCGAGCGAGGAGCCGCCCATGCCGAGCAGGACGACGTCGCGCAGGCCGTCGGCGCGCACCTGATCGGCGAACGCGTTGAGATCGTCCACTTGCTCGAGCATCCGCTCGGCGATCGTCAGCCAGCCGAGACGATTGGCGATCTCGGGCGCGCCGGCAGGCCCCCAGAGGGTTGCGTCGCCCTCGTGTAGTCGCTGGGCGACCCTCGCCTCGCTCGCGAGCGCGAGCTTGTCGGCGATCGCGGCCCTCAGCGAGGCGGGTACGCGGGCCTCGACGGTCAGGGCTGCGTCGCTCACTCCACGATCGTAGTCGGCGAGCGCTGTTGCGGGTCTTCAGCCTCGTGGGCTCTTGGGCTAGTGCGCAAGCCCGGCGCGCGGTGCTACGAACGAGTCCCGGCTGGTCGCACGTGCTCGGTTACGATCAGGCCAGGGCGAGGCGCGACTGCGCGAAGCCCCGGTGGTGGGCGGCGAGCGGTTTATACAACCAGCGGAGGTCCGAATGAGCGCGGAAAGGCTCATGTTGCTGAGGCGCACGCTGAAGAGACTCTGGTTGATCAGCCCAGAAAAACTCTGGCTGCTGTCAATCGCGCTGCGAAGGCGCGGACATTGGGTGCTTGCGTTTTGGATAAAGCAGTTGAACACAGTCCTGTACCACAACTCCCTGGCGACAGGGGCATCCGTCGGCCCCGACATATTCCTCGGCCACTACAGTCACGGCACAGTCGTTCACAGCAACGTCGTTATCGGGCGACGGGTCAGCATCTGGCACAACGTCACCCTCTCGGTGCCACCGTCCTCCGGCCCCCGTAACCAGATTGTTGTCGAGGACGATGTGAAGATCGGTGCAAACGCCGTGATCATCCCGCCCCGTGGGCGCAGCCTTCGGATCGGACGGGGTGCACGCATCGGCGCTGGAGCGGTGGTGACCCACGACGTTCCAGCTAAGGCCACGGTGGTTTCGGCGCCGGTGCGGGTGCTCTTGAAGGATGCATCCGCAGAGGAGTCCTCAGCCGACGCGCTGCTATAGGTTTCACCGCTTGCGTTGTTCCCGGAAGGCCATCGCCAGCTTGAGGCGGGAGCGTGTCGGAA
>DATHGU010000089.1:0-7447 GCA_035317495.1 Solirubrobacteraceae bacterium | reverse complement strand
GCGCGATGGTCCGGCGATCCTGCGGGGCGTCGACCTTGTCCTGGAGCCCGGCGAGAGCGTGGCCCTGATGGGGCGCAACGGCGCCGGCAAGTCCACGCTCCTGCGCCATGCCGCGGGGCTGCTCGAGCCGACGCGCGGACGGGTCGATCGTGCCGGGAGGGTCGCCCTGCTGCTCCAGAACCCGGGTGACTACTTCATCCACGAGCGCGTGGGCGACGAGGCCTCGCCGGCTTCGCTGCTCGCGGCCGGCCTTCAGCAGATGGTCGAGCGCAACCCAAGCGACCTGTCCGGCGGCGAGCGCCAGCGCCTCGCGCTGGCAATCGTGGCCGCAGACGGAGAGGCGGATGGCGCGCGGGCCAATGGTGCCCGCACCGGCGGGCCCCAGCCTTCGCTGCCTGCCGGCGCGCCGACCGGCGCTCCGGCCGTGCTCGCGCTCGACGAGCCCACACGGGGCATGGATCGGCAGGTCAAGGCCGAGCTCGCCGACGAGCTGCGCCGGCGGGCCGCGCGAGGCCAGGCCGTGATCGTCGCGACGCACGATCCGGAGTTCGCGGCCGCCTGTGCCGATCGCGCGGTGCTGCTCGCCGAGGGTCGCGTGATCGCCGACGGTCCCGCGCCGGAACTGCTGGCCGGCGGCTGGTACTTCGCGACCGAGACGGCCCGCATCCTCGGCGGCGCCGGCGGCGCCCTGCTCCCCGAGCAGGGCGCAGAGCTGCTGCGAGGGCTGGCGCCCGTGGAGGTCGCCCTGTGAGCTGGCCGCTCGCCTCCTTCCTGCTCGTCGGCGTGGTGCTCGGAGTCGGCTGGCTGGCTTACGAGCGCGCCCGTCCCTCCGCGCGAATGGTGGCGGTCGTGGGCACGCTGGCGGCCGTCGCCGCGCTCGGCCGCGACGCGTTCGTCGCGCTCCCCGACGTCAAGCCGATCACCGCGATGACGCTGGTCGTCGGCTACGCGCTCGGCCCCCTGCCCGGCTTCACCGTCGGTGCGCTCGGCATGCTGGCCTCGAACGTCCTGCTCGGACAGGGCCCCTATACGCCCTGGCAGATGGCCGCCTGGGGCCTGGTGGGCCTCGCCGGCGCCGCGCTGGGACGACTCAGCAGGCGGCGCCTGGGACGCGTGCAGCTGGCGCTCGCATGTTGCGTCGCAGCCTTTGCGGCGAAGGAGGTCATGAACGTGTACACATGGACGATCGGCGCCAGCCACACGCCCGCCGCACTGCTGGCGGTGGCAGGCACGGCGCTGCCGTTCGATCTGACCGACACGATCGCGAGCCTGCTCTTCGGCTTCGCCTTCGGGCCCGAGCTGGCACGCCTGCTGGCGCGCGTGCGCGCGCGCATGGACATCTCCTGGGAGGACGCCGAGCGCGCCGAGCTCGGCCCGCGGCCACCCATGTCAGGCGGCCTGCGCGCGCTGGGTCCCGCCGGCCATTCGAAGATCGGCCAGCCGCTCGCCGTCCTGCTCGCCATGCTGCTGGCGGGAGCGCTGCTGCTCGGCGCCCCGCGCGAGTCCGTCGCGGCGTCGCTGCGACCCCAGCTCGCCTTCCTGACTCGCGCGCAGAACGCCGACGGCGGCTTCGGCGGCGCGCGCGGCCAGCGCAGCGCCGAGCTGTACAGCGGATGGGCTGCGATGGGCCTGGCGGCGGCCGGGCGCAGCCCGGCGAGCGTCCGTCGCAACGGGCGCTCGGTGCTCGACTCGCTGCGTGGCGAAGCGTCGAGCCTGCAGGGCCTGGGCGACGCCGAGCGCACGATCCTCGCCGTGCGCGCGTGCGGGGCGTCGGCATACTCGTTCGCCGGGCGCAATCTCGTCGCCGAAGTCCTGCACGCGCGCTCGAGCGATCACTCGTTCGCGCGCCAGGTGAACCTCACGGCGTTCGCGATCTTCGCCCTGCGCGCCGTCGGGCACTCGACACGCTTCACCGCGATCCGCGAGGGCGCCGGTTGGATCGAGCGCCAGCAGAACAGCGACGGCGGCTTTGGCTTCGGCGCTCGCGGATCGAGCAGCGACGTCGACGACACGGCCGCGGCGCTGCAGGCGCTCACCGACGCGGGCGCGCGCAACACCCGCGTGCTGGGCGCCGCCAAGGGATTCCTGACGCGTGCGCAGAATCCCGACGGCGGCTACCCGCAGCGCCCGGGCGGGGAATCGAACGCCCAGTCGACGGCCTGGGCGGTGCAGGGCCTGGTCGCCATGGGACGCGATCCCGGTGCGGTTCGCCGCCGGGGCAGTCGCTCGCCGATCGGCTACCTGGAAAGCCTGCTCGCGGGCGACGGCAGCGTGCGGTACTCGCGGACCTCGGCGCAGACACCGGTGTGGGTCACGGCGCAGGCGCTGATCGCGTTGTCCCGCAAGACCTTCCCCGTCGGCTGAGCATGTGGCCTGATCGGCGGCGGGCGTCCTTCAGCCGCCGTTTAGCGACCGTCATACCCTTTAGGCGATGCCCGAACACGCCTACTCGGTCGGCGCGATGCGCCGGGGCGGGTCCGTTCGACGCCGGCAGCCCGGCGCCCGAAGCCCGTTGCTGCTCGCGGCGCTGTGCGTCGTTGCACTCGCGCTGGTGTGGGTCGTCGCCGCGCTCGTCCCCGCGGCGCACGTCAGAGACGCCGTTGCGCTGCACGACTTCACGCTGCTCGACGGCTCGCACATCGCCGCGGCGACGAAATTCCTGCTGCACCTGCTCGACCCGCTGTTCTTCACGATCTGGGGGCTTGCGCTGGTGCTCATCGCGCTGGCGCGCGGGCGCCCGCGAGTCGCGCTCGCGGTGGTCGTGGTGATGTCGCTCGCGCCGCTCAGCTCGGAGGTGCTAAAGCCGCTTCTCGCCCATCCGCACGCGCGCGTCGGCGCGACCCAGATCGGACCGGCCTCGTGGCCCAGCGGCCACGCAACGGCGGCCGCCGCGCTGGCGCTCTGCGCTGTGCTCGTCGCTCCTTCGCGCAGGCGCCCGCTGGTCGCGCTGCTCGCCGCGGCCTTCACGCTGACCGTCGGCGTCGCCCTGCTGATCGGCGCCTGGCACCTGCCGAGCGACGTGCTCGGCGGCTACCTGATGGCCGTCCTGTGGATGGCGCTGGCCGTCGCCGCCCTGCGCGTGTCGGAGCGGCGCTGGCCCTCCCGTGCGGCGCCGGGCACTGAGAGACGCGTCGCAGCGAGCTAGCCGAGCTAGGAGCGTGGCGGCGCTGCGTCTGTGCCGTGCGCCCCGGGCTGCCAAAGCGGCTCGGACTCCGCGCCGGCGCCCGGCTCGACGTTCGTCGCGCGGCTGAGGATGAACAGCAGATCCGACAGCCGGTTCATGTAGCGGACGACCTCCGGGCTGCCCTCCTCGCCGACCGCGATCGCGCGGCGCTCGGCGCGCCGGCAGACGGTGCGGCAGACGTGCAGGTGCGCCGCCGCGGGCGTCCCGCCGGGGATCACGAATGAGCGCAGCGGCTCGAGCTGGGCGTTGATCTCGTCGCATGCGCGCTCCAGCCACTCCGTGTACTCGGGGCCCACGCGCAGCCGCTCGCGCTCCGGAGGCGCGCCGCCCGAGTCCTCGACCGGCGGGGGAACCGACAGGTCGGCGCCGACGTCGAGCAGGTCGTTCTGCACGCGGCGCAGCCACTGCGCGAACTGGGCCGGCAGGCCGGGCGTCAGCAGCGCCAAGCCGATCGTTGCGTTCAGCTCGTCCACCGTGCCGTAAGCCTCGACCCGCGGATGCAGCTTCGACACGCGGCTCATGTCGCCGAGATGCGTCTCGCCGCCGTCGCCGAGCTTCGTGTAGATGCGCGTGAGGTTGACAGTCATGGCGAGGCCGGTGTCCGCCGGCTCCTCTGATGATAGGCCCGCTCGCCGGGCTGCCACCCGTTCGCGTGATGGGATACGTTCCCGCCCTGCACATGCGGATCGGCGTTCCGAAGGAGACCGCGGCAGGCGAGCACCGGGTGGCGCTCGTGCCGGAGGTCGTCAGCAAGCTCAAGGCCAAGGGCCTCGAGATCGTCGTGCAAAACGGCGCGGGCGCGGACGCCCTCGTGCCGGACGCGGCCTTCGCGGAGGCGGGCGCGGCGCTGTCCCAGGACGCCGCTGAGATCTGGGGCTCGGACGTGGTCGTCACGATCGCCCCGCCGGATCCCGAGCAGATCCGCGGGCTCGGATCGGGCTCGATCCTGATCGGGTTCCTTGCGCCGCTGTCGAGCCCGCAGACGACGCGGGCATTGGCCGACGCCAAGGCGACGGCCTTCGCGATGGAGGCCATCCCCCGCATCTCCCGCGCGCAGTCGATGGACGCGCTGTCCTCGCAGGCGAACGTCGCCGGCTACAAGGCCGCGCTGCTGGGCGCCGAGGAGATGGGGCGCTTCTACCCGATGCTGATGACCGCTGCGGGCACGATCCCGCCGGCCAAGGTGCTCGTGCTGGGCGTCGGCGTGGCGGGCCTGCAGGCGCTCGCGACGGCCAAGCGGCTCGGCGCTCGCACGACCGGCTACGACGTGCGCCCGGAGGTCGCCGAGCAGGTGCAGTCGCTCGGCGCGCAGTGGCTCGATCTCGGGCTGGAGGCCAGCGGCGAGGGCGGCTACGCGCGCGAGCTGACCGAGCAGGAGCGGGCGACCCAGCAGCAGGCGCTGACCGACGCCACGAAGGGCTTTGACGTCGTGATCACGACAGCGCTCGTCCCCGGGCGCCCGGCGCCGCGGCTCGTCACGGCCGAGGCCGTCGAAGGGATGAAGCCGGGGTCGGTGATCGTCGATCTCGCCGGCGAGACCGGCGGCAACTGCGAGCTGACCGAGCCCGGCCAGACGGTCGTGCGCCACGACGTCAAGATCGCCTCGCCGCTGAACCTGCCGGCCAGCATGCCCGAGCACTCCTCGCAGCTGTTCGCCCGCAACGTGCTCGCGCTGCTCGAGCTCGTGATCGGCGAGGACGGCAACCTGAGCCTCGACTTCGACGACGAGATAGTCAAGGGCGCTTGCATCGTGCGCGAGGGCGAGATCGTAAATCCCGGCGCCAAGGCGACCGTCGAAGCCGCCGGCGCCGGCGCTGCGCCCGGGGGAGGAGGCAGCGGATGATCCTCGCCAGCACCCTCACGACCAACCTCGCGATCCTCGTGCTGGCCGGCTTCATCGGCTTCGTGGTGATCTCGAAGGTCCCCAACACGCTGCACACGCCGCTGATGTCGGGGACCAACGCGATCCACGGAATCGTCCTGCTCGGCGGGCTCTTGATCGTCGGGCTGTCCGGCAACGGCACGTTCAACAAGGTGATCCTCGTTATCGCGATCGCCTTCGGCACGATCAACATCGTCGGCGGCTTCCTCGTCACCGATCGCATGCTCGAGATGTTCAAGTCCAAGCCGAAGCCCCCGAGCGATGACCGCGACGGGGGCGCCTCGCACGGCGGCGACGGCGAGGGGAAGGACTCGACGCGATGATCCTCGCCAGCAGCTTCCTGCAGGACCGCAGCTTCCTGGACGTCCTCTACATCGTCGCCTTCGCGCTGTTCATCCAGGGGCTGCGCGGCCTCTCCGGCCCGACGACCGCCGTGCGCGGCAACCGGATCGCGGCGGTCGGCATGGCGATCGCCGTAATCGCCACGCTGCTCAACCGCGAGGAGGGCAACTGGGGCCTGATCGTCCTGGGCGTGGCGCTCGGTGCGGCCGTCGGCGTGCCGGCGGCGCGCCAGGTGAAGATGACCGCGATGCCGCAGATGGTCGCGCTCTTCAACGGCGTCGGCGGCGGCGCGGTGTTCCTGATCTCCTGGTCGGAGTTCCGCCTCACGAACGGCTTCTCCCACACCGCCACCTACATCGCGGTCTTCTCGCTGTTCGCGGCGATCGTCGGCTCGGTGTCCTTCTGGGGCTCGAACATCGCGTTCGGCAAGCTGCAGGAAATCATCCCTGGACGCCCGATCAGCTTCGGCTCCGCGCAGCAGATCGTCAACCTCGTGCTGCTGATCCTGGCGCTCGCCGCCGGCGTCGACATCGCCGCCGGCGATCATTCCGAGGGCATCTTCATCGGCCTGCTCGTCTGCTCGGCGCTGCTGGGCAACGCTGTCGTGCTGCCGATCGGCGGAGCCGACATGCCAGTGGTCATCTCGCTGCTGAATGCCTTCACCGGCCTGTCTGCGGCGGCCACCGGCATCGCGCTGAACAACACGGCGCTGATCGTCGCGGGGATGATCGTGGGCGCCTCGGGCACGATCCTCACGAAGCTCATGGCGAGCGCCATGAACCGCTCGATCCCGGCGATCGTCGCTGGCGGCTTCGGCGGGGGTGGCGCCGTTGAGGGCGCGTCGGGAGCGGGCGAGCATGCGGGCACCGTGCGCTCCACCAGCGCGGCCGACGCGGCGATCCAGCTCGCCTACGCGAGCCGCGTGGTGATCGTGCCGGGCTATGGCATGGCGGTCGCCCAGGCCCAGCACGCCGTGCGCGAGCTGACCAAGGAGCTCGAAAAGCGTCAGGTCGAAGTCAGCTACGCGATCCACCCGGTCGCCGGGCGCATGCCGGGGCACATGAACGTGCTGCTGGCGGAGGCCGACGTGCCGTATGACCAGCTGAAGGAGATGGACGACGCCAACCCCGAGTTCCAGCGCACCGACGTCTCGCTGGTGATCGGCGCGAACGACGTGACCAATCCCGCGGCCAAGAACACGCCCTCCTCGCCGATCTACGGGATGCCGATCCTCGAGGTCGCGGACAGCCGCTCGGTGATCGTCATCAAGCGCTCGATGAACCCGGGTTTCGCCGGCATCGAAAACGAGCTCTACTACGACCCGAAGACCGCGATGCTCTTCGGCGACGCGAAGTCCGCCGTGACCGAGATCACCGCGGAGCTCGGCCAGATCTGAGCTTCAGCTCTGCGAGACTGCGGTCGTGATCGAGCGCAGCCAGGCTCTCGCGGCGATGTCGGAGGAGGAGTTCGACGTCGTCGTGGTCGGCGGCGGCATCACGGGCGCCGGCGTGGCGCTGGACGCCGCCACGCGCGGCTACAGCGTCGCGCTGCTCGAGCGCGCCGACTACGCCTCGGGGACCTCCAGCCGCTCGAGCAAGCTCGTGCACGGCGGCCTGCGCTACCTGCAGAACTTCGACCTCGGGCTGGTCCGCGAGGCGCTGCTCGAGCGTCAGCTGATGGTCGCGCTCGCGCCGCACCTGGTGCGGCCACTGCCGCTCGTCGTGCCCGCCTTCGAGGGCGCCCGCCCCGATCGCCTCGTCGGCGTCGGCTTGAACCTGTACGACGTGATGTCGGTTACCGATCGAAGATCGGCCAGCGACCGCCTGCGCACGCGCCGGGGCAAACGCTCTCGCGGGTCGACGGAGCGACGGTCGGCCGGCAAGTCCGGTGGCGAGCAAGGCGCCGCGCCCGGGCGGCCCGAGGACGGCGAGTCGTGGAGTCCCGAGCGCCACCGCGTGATCTCCGGCGAGGAGGTCCTCGAGCTTCTCCCGGCGCTCTCCGGCCGCGAGCCGACGAGCGGCTACCTGTTCTACGACTGC
>DATHGU010000088.1:0-7701 GCA_035317495.1 Solirubrobacteraceae bacterium | reverse complement strand
CGATGACCGCTCGCGTACTCGACGACC
This sequence comes from Solirubrobacteraceae bacterium, assembly GCA_035317495.1. Lineage (GTDB taxonomy): Bacteria > Actinomycetota > Thermoleophilia > Solirubrobacterales > Solirubrobacteraceae > Palsa-744. Next base: position 7,674 of record DATHGU010000088.1, on the reverse strand, counting down.
GTCACCTGGTTGCTGCCCGGCGGACGCCCGTTGAGCGCGCTCGCCCGCGAGTATCCGCCGTTTCGCAGTTCGCTCGACACGCGGTGCGCGAGGCCCGTCGTTCCCGTGCCGTTCAGCACGACGACGTTCGCCTGAGCCGGGCTAGTGCCGGAAGCGTGTTTGCCGGAGGAGCTCCCGCTCGAGGACTTGGCAGGTTCGCCGCCCGTCTGCGCGGAGCTGCTCGGCGCCGAGCCCGCCGAGCTGCTCGCGGCGCCGTTCCCCCCTTTCGATCCACCGCCCATCGACAGCAGCACGACGACCAGCACGGCGACGCCGACGATCAGCCCGCCGACGATCAGCACGGTCGCGCGCGCCGGCGAGCGGCGCTCGGCGCGATAGCGGCGCGCGCCTGGCGGGGCGCCGTCCCCTCGCCGAGCGGCTGACGCGGGCGCGGCGCGGCGGGCGGCGCCACCGCCTTGCGGAGTCGCGGCCACAGCGGCCGAGCGCGGCGAAGACGCTTGCGCCCCGCTTGGCGCGCCCGACGCGATCCTGCTCGCGAGCGCGCCCTCCACGGCGGCTTGCGCAGGCTCGCCCGCCGAGCGTCGCGCGGAGGATGCCGACGGAGAGGGCGGCGCCGGAGGTGCCGGCGGGCGCGCGGGAGGACTCGGCGCACGCGCCGGCGCACCCTTCGCCGCCGTCGCCGCGGCCGCAGCGGTCGCCGGCGCCGGCGTGGCGCCTGTCGGGGCGGATGCCGGCGCGGGACTCGCGCCAGGTGGCACCTGGGCGTCGGGCGTGGCGGGCCCGGCGGGGCTTGGCGTTGCCGCGCTGGGCGTCGCGGAACCCGGCATCGCGGAACCCGGCATCGCGGAACCCGGCGTCGCGGGGCTCGACGAACCCGGCGCCGGGGTGGCGGTCGGCAATGCGCCCGCCCCGACAGGCTGCGTCGACGCGGGAGAGGCAGTCGCGGGCTTCGCCGGATCAGCGGGCGCGCCGCCGGCTTGCGCGAAGGCGCCCTCGCCGGCGGCTGCTGCTGTCCCGGCCGCTGTCGCCGCGGCCGCTGTCGCCGCGGCCGCTGCCGCCGCGGTTCCCGCTGCTGCCGTGGCCGGGGCCCCCGGCGGGACCGGTTGCGCCACGGCCGGAGCCCCCGGTGCCGCGCCGGGACCCGCTCGCTGCGCGGCGGGCGAGGCAACCGTCGGCGGACCCGCGCCCGCGGCGGGCGTCGTCGCACCGGCGGCGGGCACCGGACGAGCGTTGATCGGCACGGTGCGGGGAACCGGCCGGACCGACGACTGCCCGCCGGCGCTCGGCTGCTGGGCGCCAGCCGCCGGCTGCTGCAGGCGCGCCGCGGCTTCCGTGCTTACGCGCTGCTCGACCTCGGCGGCGCGCTCAGGAGCGCGGCCCGCCCACTCACGTAGGCGCCTGAGCTCGCGCGCCTGTGAGAAGACGAGCAACGAGAGGATCGCGATCCCCAGCAGCGCGGCGAACGCCGCGAGCGCGCCGACCTGGGTGAGCGAGCTCGAGAGCGAGAGCGCGAGCGGCGTGGCCATCATGAATCTGGAGAGTGTATGAGGGCCGCAGGCGCATCGCGCGCGCCGTCGCGCAGCTCCTCGCGCGCTGCGGATCGCCGCCCGGAGCGGTCCGCCAGGCCCTCGACGTGCGCGGCGGACAGCTCTGAGACCTTCGCCGCCAGGCCCGCCGCGTCGCCCTCCAGCACGAGCAGGCCGATCTCGGCGAACATCGACTCGACGGCCTCCGCGCCGAGCGGCTCGCGTTCGGCCAGCAGGATCTTCTCGGCGCTCGTCGCGCGCGCCCGCTCGTAGCTGTTGAACAGCTCCTCGTGCAGCTTCTCCCCTGGACGCCGCCCGACGATCTCGACCTCGATGTCGCGATCGGGGTCGAGCCCCGACAGCTCGATCATCGCGCGCGCGAGCTCGACGATCCGCACCGGCTCGCCCATGTCCAGCACGAACACCTCGGCGCCCGCTCCGTCCGCCGGAGCAGGCGCCTGCTCGTCGGAGCCCAGTGATCCCGAGCGGATGATCAGCTGGACGGCCTCTGGAATCGTCATGAAGTAGCGCGTCATGCGCTCGTCGGTGACCGTCACCGGACCTCCCCGCTCGATCTGCCGGCGGAAGATCGGCACGACGCTGCCGGAGGACCCGAGCACGTTGCCGAAGCGCACGGCCGCGTAGCGGGTGCCGGCAAAGCGCGCCGTGGCCGCCTCCAGCGCGAACTCGGCGAGCGCCTTCGAGGCACCCATGACGGTCGCGGGGGCGACGGCCTTGTCGGTCGACACGAGCACGAAGCGCTGCACGCCGAGCTCGCCCGCGACATGGGCGACCACGCGCGTGGCGATCGCGTTGTTGCGCACTGCCTCGACCGGGTTGGCCTCCATCAGGCCTACGTGCTTGTAGGCGGCCGCGTGAAAGACGACCGTCGGGTGGTGCTCGGTGAGCACCTCGCGCATGCGCTCCTCCTCCTTGCAGTCGGCGAGCACCGACGAGAGCATCGAGGGCGACACGTGGCGCTCGTCCTCCAGCTCGCGCTGGATCGAGAAGAGGTTGTCCTCGGCGTGGTCCAGCAGCACGATCCGGTGCGGCTCCACCCGCGCGATCTGCCGGCACAGCTCGGAGCCGATCGAGCCGCCGGCGCCCGTCACGAGCACCGTCTGGCCCGCCAGGTAGGAGCCAACGCGCTCGAGCTCCATCTGCACGGGCTCGCGCCCCAGCACGTCCTCCACGCGCACCTCGCGCATCTGGCGCGCGAGCGCGCCGCGCGTCTGCAGCAGCTCGAAGACGGTCGGCAGCGTGCGCACCGGTATGCCCCGCGCGCGACACTCGCGCACGATCCGCGCGCGCGTCGATCCGGGCGCCGAGGGGATCGCGATGATCACTTCGTCCGGCTCGGCGACGTCGAGGATCCGCGGGAGGTCGCCTTCGGTGTTGCCGCGCACCCGTACGCCGTCGATCCGCAGCCGCCGCTTGCCCGGATCGTCGTCCACGAAGCCGACCGGCGCGAGGCCCAGCCCGCGGTTGCGCACGATCTCGCGCAGCACCAGCCGCCCGCCGTCGCCCGCGCCCGCGATCAGCACGCTGCGCTCGCCTTTGCGCCCGCCGCGGAAGGCGGCCAGCGGCCGGCGCTCGTACACGCTGCGCGCGAGCGCCCGCACGCCGACCAGGAACACCAGGGCGAGCAGCGCGTACAGGACGATCACGCCGTTCGGCAAGCCGATCGCCGCGGTGCCGCGGCTGGTCGCGTGCTCGACCGGGCGTATGACGGCCACCGCGACGACCGTCAGCAGGACGATCGCCACGACGCCGCGCGCCACCGCCTCGTAGTCGCGCTGCCCCGAATAGCGCCAGCGGCGCTGGTAGACGCGCGCGAGGATCAGGACGGGCAGGCTCCCCGCGAGCACCCACCAGATCGTGCGTTCGCGCAGGTGCGAGTAGTAGACGTTCGGCCCGTTGTTGAAACGCAGCTCGAAGGCGAGGTAGTACGCGAGCGCGACCAGTGCCCCATCCACCACGAGTTGCGGCAGGAAGTGACGGTGCACGGGGAGGGCCGCCGAGCGGATCCGTCGGCGCATTCGCTGGATTGTAAGCGGCGCCAGGCGGTTAAGGGCCTTCAGAGCTCGCCGCCCGGCGAGAGGAGCAGATCGACAAGCACGCGCGGATCGCGCCGCACGCGGACCGACCGCTGCCCGATCTCTGATCGGTCGGCCGGCGCGGGGTCGCTCGCGCGGCTCCCCAGCTCGAGCTCCTCGGCGGCCAGCAGCCTGCGCAGGCGACCTTCTGCGATCAGCCGCTCGTCGACCGCGCCCGGGCGGCCCTCGAACGTCGTGTACACCGGAACGCCGAGCGCCACGGCCTCGCGGTTCATCGTCCCGCCGGCCGAGACCACGAGGTCGGCGAACGCGATCAGCGACTGCGCGTCGATCGCACGCTCCGGCACGACGAAGCCCGGCACTCCGACGAGCTCTTTGCGCTGCGACGCGACGCGCGGGAGCACGACCGGCTGCACGCCGTCCTTCACCGCCGCGACGCGCAGGCGCTCCAGCACGCGCGCGAACAGGTCGTTCTCGAAGCGGTGGTACAGCGAGACCTCCGGCGGCGTGCGCACGACCACGATCGGACGCTCGCGGTCGAGCGACAGCTCCCCCAGCACCGCCGCGTGGGGCTCGAAGTCCGCCAGGTAGTACTCCTCCTTCAGCCCCTCGTACGCGCGCACCTTGCCGCGCGCGCCGTAGCGGTACAGACGCTCGGCCGGGATCGCCTCGGGAACCACGACGGCACGTGCCAGGCGGCAGTTGACGTTGTGCTGCACGGTCGCCCACTCGTAGTCGAACATCGTCGCGCTCGGAACCCGCAGCAGCGCGGCCGCCACCGACACGTCGTTCGAGCCGTGGCCGAGCGCGATGTCGAAGCGCCTCCCGCCCGCAGCGCGTGTATCCGCGCGCGCCCAGCGCACGAGCGCTGCCGAGCGTGACGCAAGCCCGGCCGCCTTCGCCGCCACCCGCTCCCCGCGATGGCGCCCGATCGCCGTCTGCTCGATCCCAAACCGCTCGCACAGCGCGATCGTCTGCGCGTAGTCCCGCGCGGTCACTCGCACCTCGTGGCCGTCCGCGCTCAGCAGCTCGATGATCGGGCGCATCACCAACACGTGCGGGCTATTCGTCAGGTCGATCCATACACGCATCCAGCAGACGGTAGTGCGCAAGGCGCGGGAAAGTCAGGGCGCCTTGAAAGCCGGCCCGGATGGCCGGCCCCGTAACTGCCGGGGCGGCCGGAACGGTCACAATTATGTATCAAGAAGTGGAGGCCGGCTCGGCCAGAAGGCCGGATGCCGGTCACATCCGCGGCATCGCAGCCGCACCCCGTAACCGAACCCCCCGCTATCGTCCCCGGACGCATGCTCGTCCTCGCGTCGATCTCCGAATCGCTGGTCAACGTCGCCTGGCACTTCGTCCGTGACGCTGGACTGCCGGCGGTGTTCGTGCTGATGGTCGCCGAGAGCGCGTGCATCCCGATCCCCTCGGAGGCCACGATGCTGTTCGCGGGCTTCGCCGTCGCCGACCCGGGTCAGAGCGCCGCCCACCACCATCTCACCCTGTTCGGGATCGTCGCCGCCGGCGTTCTAGGGAACCTCGTCGGCTCGTGGATCGCCTACGGCGTAGGGCGCGCGGGGCGTGTAGAGCTGATCGAACGCCACGGCCACTGGCTGCACCTGAAGCCGAGCCACATCGCCTGGGCCGATCGCTGGTTCGAGCGATACGGCGCCGTCTCGATCCTGCTCAGCCGCATGCTGCCGATCATCCGCACGTTCATCTCGCTGCCGGCCGGCGTCGCGCGGATGCCCTTCCTCCGCTTCACCGTTCTGACGCTCCTAGGTTGCATCCCCTGGGTGCTCGGCCTTGCGCTCGCGGGCGAAGCCGTCGGGCACGAATGGGAGTCGGTGCGCAAAGGCTTCGAGTACGTCGACTACGCGGTGGTGGCCCTCGTGGTGGTCGCGATCGCCTACGCGATCTTCCGGCGCAGGCGTGGACGCGGCGACACGGGCGACCCCGCCGCCGATGCTGCAGCGTAGCCCGTCGCTGCCGCTCCGCCACGCCCTCGCGCTCGGTCTCGCCCAGGGACCGACCGAGCTGCTGCCCGTCTCCTCCTCCGCGCACACTGCGCTGATCCCCGCCCTGCTCGGCTGGCCGTACGCCGAGCTCGACGGCGAGCTGCGCAAGTCCTTCGAGGTCGCCCTGCACGCCGGCGCCGGCGTCGCGCTGGCGATCGACATGTGCGGCGAGCTGATCGAGGCCGCCGCGCGCCTGGAGCGTCGCCGCGCGGCCGTCATCGCGCTGTCGCTCGCGCCGGCGGCGATCGCCGGGCTGTCGCTGCGGGCGCCGATCGAGCGGCGCCTCGGCGGGCCGCGCTCGATCGCCGCCGGGCTCGTCGGCGGCGGCCTGGCGATGGCGCTCGCCGACGGCCGGCCCGGCCCCGGCGATCGTTCGGAGCGCGACGCCGGAGCGCGCGACGGCCTGGCGCTCGGGCTGGCGCAGGCCGTCGCACTGATCCCCGGCGTCTCGCGCCACGGCGCCACGCTGACCGCGGCCCGCGCGCGCGGCTTCGCGCGCGGCGACGCCCACACGCTCTCATGGCACGCCGGGCTGCCGGTGATGCTCGGCGCCAGCGCGCTGAAGGCGGCTCGGCTTGCTCGCAACGGGACGCCCCCAGGCGCCGCGGCGCCGCTGGCCGTCGCCGCCGCCGGCGCGTTCCTCTCGACGCTCCTCGGCGCGCGGCTGCTGCGACGCCCCTCGCACGCGCGGCGCGCGCTGCTGCCCTACTCGCTGTACCGCTGCGCGCTCGCCGCGCTCGTCCTTGCACGCCTGCGAGCTGGCGGAACTGCGAACGCCGAGCAGATCTAAAAAAAAGGAGACGACGTGACCAGCTCACGGCGCAGGTGCGCGTGGAGCTCGCGTTGCGCGCACAATAGAGGCCGATGACCCTTCTCGGCACACTGCTCGGCGGGCGCTACCGGCTAGATGCTCAGATCGGGCGGGGAGGCATGTCGACCGTCTATCGCGCCTTCGACACGGTGCTCGAGCGGCCCGTGGCGATCAAGCTGATGCATCGCGAGATCGCCTCCGACTCTGACCAGCTCGAGCGCTTTCGCCGCGAGGCGCGCTCGGTCGCACAGCTCAACCACCCCTACATCGTGACGGTCATCGACGCCGGCGAGGAGCCCTCCGACGACGGCGGGCCGCACGGCGTCGGCACGCCCTACATCGTCCTCGAGTACGTCGAGGGCGAGACGCTCAAGGAGCTGATCCGCCGCGAGGGGCCGCTCGAAGTACCACAGGCGATCGCCTACGCGATCGAGATCGCGCGCGCGCTCGGCGCCGCCCACGAACGGCTGATCGTGCATCGCGACGTCAAGCCTCAGAACGTCCTCATCGGCAGCGAAGGCGGAGCCAAGATCACCGACTTCGGCATCGCCCGCACGCTCACCGAGGAGGGCCTGACGGTCCCCGGTCGCGTGCTCGGCACCACGGACTACGTCTCCCCCGAGCAGGCGCTCGGGCAGCCCGTCACCGGGCAGTCCGACGTCTACTCGCTCGGCATCGTGCTCTACGAGATGCTGACCGGCGAGGTCCCCTTCCGCGGCGAGACGCCCGTCGCCGTCGCCATGCGCCATGTGCGCGAGCAGGTGCCCGACGTGCAACGGCTGCGCCCTGAGGTGTCCGCCGCCACGGCCTCGGTGGTCGACCGCGCCGTCGCCAAGGACCTCGCCCGGCGCTACCCCGACGCCGACAGCATGGTCGCCGATCTCGAGGAGCTGCTCGCGATCGAGGCCTCGCGCGCCGGCCAGGCCACCGGCGAGGTCACGAGCGTATTGCGCACGCTGCCCGGAAAGGCCCGCCGGCGCTTGCCCTGGCGCATGCGCCACCCCGCGCGCTGGGCGGCCTATATCGCGCTGCTCGCCGCGATCGTCGCTATCGCGCTCGTCGCCGCCGCCCGGCAAACCCACAAAGGCACCGGCGTCGCGCCCGACGTGCACGCCGGCGCCGGCCTGCAGGCCGTTCCGCTCAGCCAGACCGCCGCGCACGACTACAACCCGTTCGGCACCGGCCCCGAAAACCACAACCGCGTGCAGAACGTCGTCGACAGCGATCCCAACACGACGTGGAGCACCGCCCACTACTACGAA
>DATHGU010000087.1:0-4012 GCA_035317495.1 Solirubrobacteraceae bacterium | reverse complement strand
GGGCGGAGCGACGGCGCAGGAGGACTCGCCTGCGACGGCGGCCGAACAGATCGGCTCGGTCGAGGCCGGCCAGATGCTGCGCTTCGGCACGCTCGAGGTGAGCCCGCTGAACACACCGGGGCACACCGCGGGAATGCTCTCGTTCCTCGTCGGCGACCGCTCGGGCATCGCCGCGGGCGAGGGCGCCGCGCGGACGCCCAGGCGCGGCTCCTCGAGCGCCGCGCCCGGCGGGTTCAGCGGCGGCGAGGCGGTCGTGTTCACCGGCGACACGCTGTTCAAGAACTCGGTCGGCGGGGTCAAAGCGCCGGGCCACACGACGTACACCGACCTGCGCGACTCGATCATGGGCACGTTGATGGAGCTGCCACCGGAGACGGTCATCTACCCGGGCCACTCCCAGCCGACGACGGTCGCCGCCGAGTGGGAGGCCAACAGCTTCATCCGCGTATGGCGTGGACTGGACGCCGAGGGCTCGGAGCCGTGCGTCGCGCTCGGCCAGCCGGCCACGCTGGTTCTGCTCGGCGCCGACTACGACGGAGGCACGAAGGCCTGGGTGCGCTGGCCGGACGGCACCGACGACATCGTGCCGGGATCGCGCGTAGAGCGGGGCGCCTAGCTGCCGTCCCCGCTCGTCGAGCACCCCGCCCGCCGTCCGCCGCCGGCCACCCGCCGCGGCTCGTAGGATGGGGGTATGGCGCGTGAGAGCGAGAAGATCCCGACCTCGCGTGCGCGACGCACCGCGACGGTGGCCTCGCTCGCGGCGAGTGAGGCGGTCAAGCAGTTCGGCACGCGCGCGGCGAACGTAACGCGCGGCGAGGAGGCCTCGGAGGATGCGATGGCCAGGCGCCAGCTGGAGACGGCCAAGCAGATTGTGGCGGCGCTCGGGACGATGAAGGGCGCCGCGATGAAGCTCGGCCAGGTGATGTCGTTCCTGGACGTCGGGCTGGTGCCCGAGCAGCACCGCGAGGAGTTCCAGCGGGAGCTCGCCAAGCTGCGCGACGCCGCCCCGACGGTGTCCTTCAAGCAGATGCGCAAGGTCATCGAGGACGACCTGGAAGAGCCGATCGCGGAGGTCTTCGGCTCGTTCGAGGAGGAGCCGATCGCGGCGGCGTCGATCGGCCAGGTCTACCGCGCGACGCTGCAGGACGGGCGGGAGGTGGCGGTCAAGGTGCAGTACCCGGGAGTGGGCGCCGCCGTCAGGGCGGACCTACAGAACCTCGAGATGATCATGCGCCTGCTCAAGCGGATGACACCGGGGCTGGACGTCAAGGCGATCGCCGAAGAGATCAAGGAGCGGATCGTCGAGGAGCTCGACTACGAGCTGGAGGCGCAGAACCAGCGCTCGCTGGCGCGCATCTTCGCCGGGCACCCGTTCATCTTCGTCCCAGACGTGATCAGCTCGCTCTCGCGCGAGCGCGTGCTCGTCAGCGAGTTCGTCCACGGCGCCGGCTTCGAGGAGCTGAAGGGCCGCTCGCAGGCCGAGCGCGACCGGCTCGGGGAGATCGTCTTCCGCTTCTTCCTCGGCTGCCTGTATCGCCATCGCCAGTTCTCCGGCGACCCGCATCCGGGGAACTTCCTCCTGCAGGACGACGGTCGCGTGGCGTTCCTGGACTTCGGCCTGTTCAAGCGCCTGGAGAGCGGGCCGGTGGAGCTCGAGCTCGCGGCTCAGCGGGCGGTCGTCGAGGGCGATGCCGACTCGCTGCATCGGCTGCTCGCCGAGTCGGGCTTCCTGCCGGAGCCCGAGCGCGTCGACCCCGAGCACCTGCTGGCGTTCATCGAGTCGGCGATCTGGTGGTACACGACGGCCGACGAGACGGTCGAGCTGTCGCCGGAGATAGCCACGCAGGTGATGATCGAGAGCTCCGATCCCCGTTCCAGCCATTTCCGCGAGATGCGCCACCAGGACATGCGCCCCGAGCATCTGTTCGGCCGTCGCATGGAGATGCTCACGCTCGCCGTGCTGTCGCAGCTGCGGGCACACGCGAACTGGCATCGGATCGCGCGCGAGTGGATGTACAACGACCCGCCGGTCACCGAGCTCGGCAGGCAGGAGGCGGAGTTCTACGGGCGCACGGGCGTCGGCACGCGCTGAGCCCGACACGCGCTGAGCACGGCCTGCTCCAAGCGCGGCTCGCGCCCGGCGAGGTCTGCCGATCGCGCGAGTTGGGTCACGCATCTGGCGGTGGCGCCGTCGTGCCGGGATAATCGCGCGATGGACGGCCAAGGCGAGCAGCAGCTGGTCGACGAGCTGCGGCGCGCGCTGCCCGGCTCCGAGCTGCGCCTGGCGGTGATCCTGGACGCGGTCGCCGAGGCCGTGACGATTCGCGCTCCGGACAACCGTCTCGTGTACGCCAACCGGGCGGCGCTCGACCGGCTCGGGTTCGACTCCGTCGAGGAGCTCGGCCGGGCCGATCCGGAGGCGCTGATGGGACCGTACGAGACGCTCGACGAGCATGGGCGCGAGATCCGCATGGCCGACCTGCCGTCCGTCAGGGTGCTGCGCGGCGAGCCCTCCGAGCCGCTGCTGATGCGCACCGTCGAGCGCCGCAGCGGCGAGGAGCGGTGGGTGCTGCTGAAGGCGACCGCCGTGCGCGACGCGGCGGGGGAGGTGGAGGCGGCGGTCACGATCATCGAGGATGTGACGCTCGCCCAGCGCGCGACGAGGCGAGCCGAGTTCCTCGCGCGCATCGGTCAGATGCTCGCATCCTCGCTCGACTACCAGCAGACGCTGCGCAATGTCGCGGGGCTGGCCGTTCCTCAGATCGCCGACTGGTGTGCGGTGGACCTGTTCGACGACCGCGGCCGGCGCGAACCCGTGGCGATCGCGCACTCGGACCCGGCGAAGCTGCAGATGGCTGCGCGCCTGCGCGCGTTCGAGCCCGAGCGGCTCGACCCCGATCAGGGGCTCGGCAGGGTGCAGCGGACGGGCGAGCCGCAGCTGTACACGGACATTCCCGACGAGCTGCTCGTCGCGACGGCGGTCGACGAGGAGCACCTGCGGCTGCTGCGCGAGGTGGGGATGCGCGCGGTCGTGATCGTTCCGCTGGCGATCCGCGGCCGCACGATCGGCGCCCTGACGATGGTCAGCGCCGAATCGGGGCGCAGCTTCGACGCGAGCGATCTCGAGTTCGCCGAGCAGATCGCGGCGCGTGCGGCGCTGGCGGTGGAGAGCGCCCGCCTGTACGGCGAGCGCTCGGCCGTCGCCCGCACGCTGCAGAGCAGCCTGCTGCCCGAGGCGATCCCCGAGATCCCGGGCTGGGAGGTCGCCGCGCTGTATCGCCCGGCCGGCCAGGAGAGCGACGTCGGTGGGGACTTCTACGACCTGTGGGACGTCGACGGGGACTGGCTGATGATGATCGGCGACGTCACGGGCAAGGGCGTCGGCGCCGCGACGGTCACAGCGCTGGTCCGCCATACCGCGAGGGTCGCCTCGGAATTCGACGCGCGCCCCGCGCAGGTCCTCGCGCGGATCGACGCTGCGCTCAGGCGGGGGCCCGCGATATCGCTGTGCACGGCCCTGTGCCTGCGCATCTCCTCGGAGGGAGGAGCGACGCTCGCCGTCGGCGGGCACCCGCTGCCGCTGCGCCTGCGCGATGGCGAGGTCGAGGAGCTGGGGTCGTACGGGACGCTGCTCGGCGCGCTGGAGCACACCCGATGGCCGGAAGTGCCCATCGCGATGTGCCCGGACGACACGCTCGTCGCGTACACCGATGGGGTGACCGATGCCGTTGGCGCGGAGGGACAGCGCTGGGGTGCCGATCGCCTGAGGCGGACGCTCGCGGGCATGGGCGGCGCCCCGCCGAGCGCCGTGCGCCAGCGGCTGATGGATGCCCTGGAGGGGTTTCAGGTCGGAGCGCAGGCCGACGACACCGCGCTCGTGGTGATGCGCTACATGGGCACGCCCCCGGTCGCTGGAGAGCGGTCCGGAGGGTTTCTCGCGTCGGCGCACCGCGAAACGGGTAGAGGCAATTAGACATGACGCACACCCCCTTCGAGATTGACAGCGAGTGTG
>DATHGU010000086.1:0-2162 GCA_035317495.1 Solirubrobacteraceae bacterium | reverse complement strand
GGGCTGGTGGACATGGACGTCGTGTTCGTCACGCACTTCCACGCCGATCACTGGCTCGGGCTGCCGGGGATGCTGAAGTCCTTCGCGCTGCGCGAGCGCGAGCAGCCCCTCACCGTGTATGGCCCGCGCGGCCTGACGGAGCTGATGGGTCTGATGCGGGGCGTCTACGGGCGGCTGCCCTACCGGCTGGAGATCGTCGAGCTCGAGCCGGCGCAGACGGTCGCGCGCGAGGGCTATCTGATCGCAGCCATCCCCGTAAGCCATCGCGCGCAGTCGTCGTTCGGCTACGCGCTCGTGGAGGAGCCGCGCCCGGGGCACCTCGACGCGCAGCTCGCCGAGCAGCTAGGTGTGCGCCCGGGGCCGGACTTCGGCCGCCTGCAGCGTGGAGAGACGGTCGGCGGCGTTGCTCCCGAGCAGGTCATGGGGCCGACCAGGGAGGGCCGCAAGATCGTGCTCTCGGGCGACACCGAGCCGTGCGAGGCGCTCGCGATCGCCGCCCATCAGGCCGACTTGCTCGTGCACGAGGCGACGTTCGCCGAGGAGGAGTCCGAGCGCGCGCGCCAGACCGCGCACAGCACGGCCCGGCAGGCAGGCGAAGTGGCGCGTGACGCCGAGGCGCGTCTGCTCGCGCTCACCCACATCTCGACCCGCTACGCCGGCGGCGAGCTGCGCGACGAGGCGCGTGCGGTCTTCCCTGCGACCGAGGCGCCGCGCGACTTCGACACGATCGAGGTGCCGTTCCCGGAGCGCGGAGCGGCCACGCTGCTGCGCTGGTCCGAGCGCCAGGCGCGCGAGCGAGCGGGTGGCGAGGTGCCCGCGCAGGCCGCCGAGGCCGACAGCGAGGCGTCGGAGCGCATCGCCGCGCCTTGATACATTCCCGATGATCCTTTAACCCGGTCCAGTGAGGCCAGGAAGGAAAGATGGACTCCAGCAGCGAGAAGGTCGTCCTCCGCGGGGAGGACATCCAACGAGCGCTGACGCGCATCTCGCACGAGATCGCGGAGCGCAATCCTCAGCAGCAGGTGCTGGCCATCGTCGGCATCCACCGGCGCGGGGCGTTTCTCGCACAGCGGCTCAGGGACTCGCTCGAAGCTCTGCTCGATGCCGAGATCCCGCTTGGGGACCTGGATATCGGCTTCTACCGCGACGATGTTGCCAGCCGCCCCGACGCACCGGTCCTGCACGCCTCGCACATCGACTTCGACGTCACCGGACGTACGGTGGTGATCGTCGACGACGTCCTCTTCACCGGGCGCACCGTGCGCGCGGCGATCGAGGCGCTGTTCGACTACGGCCGCCCCGAGCGGGTGCAGCTGGCGGTCCTTGCCGACCGCGGCCACCGCGAGCTGCCGATCCGCCCCGACTACGTCGGCAAGAACCTGCCCACCTCGCGCGCCGAGCACGTCCACGTGCGCGTACGCGAGCTCGACGGCGTCGACGAGGTCGCGATCGCCCCCGCCGCCCTGGAGGTCGCATGAGGAAGGGCATGGCATGAGGGCCGAAGGCCCGCGCACGACGGCCGGGCGGGCCGTCGTTGCCATCAGGAGGGCCGACTGGATGGAGGCCCAGAGGGCCTATGGCCCGGTTACGGGCGCCACGGAGGGCGCACGTTCCCATCAGATGGCCGACCGGAGGGAGGCCGGAGCATGAACCACCTTCTGTCGATCGAGGACCTCGACCGCGCGGGCATCGAGCGGATCGTCGAGCAGGCGGCACGCTTCGCCGAGGTCTCCGACCGCGAGATCAAGAAGGTGCCGGCGCTGCGCGGGCGGATGGTGCTGAACCTCTTCTACGAGGCTTCCACGCGTACGCGCAGCTCCTTCGAGCTGGCCGCCAAGCGGCTGTCGGCCGACGTCGTGAACTTCGCCGCGAGCGGCTCGAGCGTGGAGAAGGGCGAGTCGCTGAAGGACACCGTGCTGACGCTTAGTGCGCACAAGCCCGACGCGATCGTGCTGCGCACGCCGTGGGCGGGCGCCGCCGAGCTCGTCTCCAACTGGGTGAGCGCCGCGATCGTCAACGCCGGCGACGGCAAGCACGAGCACCCCACGCAGGCGTTGCTCGACCTCTACACGCTGCGCGAGCGTTTCGGCGCCCTGGACGGGGCGAAGGTGTGGATCGTCGGGGACGTGCTGCACTCGCGCGTCGCCCGCTCCGAGGTGCTC
>DATHGU010000085.1:0-2590 GCA_035317495.1 Solirubrobacteraceae bacterium | reverse complement strand
GCTCGGCGAGGAACTCGACGACCCCGGCCGGGTAGGCGAGATCGTCCTGACGCTCGATCAGCCGAAAGGGTCGCGTCCCGCGGGCGAGGATGTTCAGGCGGCCGTCGTCCATCCGCTCCAGCACGCGCTCGACAGCGCAGGCACAGCCAACGTCCTTGAGCTCCTCATCCGACAGCCACAGGATGCCGAACTCGCCCTCGTGCGAACCGGACTCGACCGATCCGGCATCGGCCAGCAGGCACTGCTCGATCATGCGCCGGTAGCGATCCTCGAACACGTGCAGCGGCACGCTCTCGTTGGGGAGCGCCACGATTCCCAGCGGGAACAGCGGGAAGCCCTCTGCGACCTGCTCTGGCATGCATGGAGTCTAGGCGCCCGGTCGCGACCGATCGCGCGCCGGGTCGAGGGCGCGACTACCTGCCGCGCGGCTTGCGGGCGGAGATCAGCAGGTTGTAGAAGATCGCCGGCGGCAGTCGCGACTCGAGCAGCCGGCGGTCGAGCTCCTGCAGCAGCAGGTAGCCGCGATAGGCGTACTGTCGCCAAGCCCATGGCACGTCGGCCGGCTCGGCCGTCGCCTCGAGCGTTCGGTTGGTCCAACCGAACCAGTTGGCGAGCAGCTCCTCGCCGGTGATCCGCACGTCGACCAGGCCGGCGGCGGCGGCGGCGCGCTGGAGCTCGCCCGGCGCGAACGCGTGCACGTCGACAAAGCCCTCGAGCGCGGCGTCGGGCGCTCGGTCGCCTCCGACCGGCGCGGGGCGCGCGCCGATCGCACGACGCCACAGGGGCGCGAGCGCCCCCGCCGCGCGCTTGGGGATCGCCGCCAGACGGTCGCCATAGCGCGAGGGCTCGCCAGCGAACAGCAGCGCCCCGCCGGGCGCGAGCACGCGCTCGAACTCCGCGAAGGCCCGGGCCAGGTTGGGGATGTGGTGGAGCACGGCGTGCCCGAGCACCAGATCGAAGCTCTCCTCGGCGAACGGCAGGCGCTCGGCGTCGAGCAGCTCGGTGCGCACCTCCAGTCCCAAACGCTCCGCGTTGGCACGCAGCGCGGAGAGCATGCCCGGTGAGATGTCGCTGCACGTGGCTTCGCCGATCATTCCCGCGCGCAGCAGGTTCAGCGTGAAGTAGCCCGTGCCTGCGCCGATCTCAAGCGCTCGCCCCCAGCCGTCGGGCATGTGACCGACCGCCTTGCGCACCTTGACCAGCACCTGCTCGCGGCCGACGTCGCCGAAGTCGATGCCCCACTTCGAGTCGTAGTGGCCCGCCGCCACGTCGTGGTAGCGCGTGTTGACGTCGCGGATCTCCTCGGCGCTCAGGGCTTCAGGCACGGTGCGGCACCATATACTCGCGCGCCGTGCCCGCGCCTTCACTCGGGGCTTGACCGGCGTTAGCGAGCGCATCTATTGACACCAACCTCCTACGAGCAACGCGATCAGCCGGACGGCGTCCCGCCGCTGGCGCTGACCGGGGAGCGAACGCTCCCTGACGTGCCCGAGGAGAACTACTGGTTCCGTCGCCATCTGGCGGTGTACGAGTGGATCGCCACGCGCGTGGGGCGCCTGCGCGTGATCGACATGGCGTGCGGCGAGGGTTACGGCTCGGACGTGCTCGCGAGCACCGCGGGCAGCGTGGTCGGCGTCGATGCGAACCCGCAGGCGCATGAGCACGCGCGCCTGCGCTACCGCCGCTCCAACCTGCGTTTCGAGCGCGACCTCGTCGAGAGATTCTCCGAGCCGGCCGACGCGGTTGTCCTCCTGCAGACGATCGAGCACCTCGCCGACCCCGGCGCGGCGCTCGAGCGCTTCCGCACGCTCGTCGAGGGCGCACGTCCGCCCGCCGGCGCGGGCCGGGGGAGCGTATTCGTCTCTACGCCCAACGTGCTCACGCTGGCGCCGAAGGGCGCGTCGCGCTCAGGCAATCCCTGGCACGTGCACGAGTACCGCGTCGAGGAGTTCGACGAGCTCTGCCGCTCGTGCTTCTCGAACGTGCGCATGCATGGGCTGTTTCACGCGCGCAAGCTGCGCGTGCACGAGCTCGCGCTGCGGCTCGGCTGGGACCCGGTACACCGGAGCCTCGGCCTGACCGAGCGCTTCTACGGCCGGTTCACGCCGGCGATCGCGGCGTCGGACTTCGCCGTGCGCGCCGCGCACGATGCGCGGCTCGATTCGGCGCTCGACTTCCTCGCGGTGTGCCAGCCGTGAGCTCGACGGATCGAAGATCGGCCGGCGATCGCGGCGCGCTGGCGATCGTCCTGCACACGCATATGCCATACGTGGAGGGCTTCGGCACGTGGCCGTTCGGCGAGGAGTGGCTGTGGGAGGCGATCGTCGGCAGCTACGTGCCGCTGCTCGAGCTGCTCGACGCGGGCGCGCCGCTGACGCTCTCGCTGACGCCAGTGCTGTGCGACCAGCTGGAAGCGCCGGGGCTGTTCGCGCGCTTTGAGAAGTTCGTCGAACAGGTCCGTCGTCACACGCATGAAGAGGATGCGGCAGGGCTGCGACGCGCCGGCGAGGAGACGCTCGCGTGCGAGCTCGATCGCTCGTGGGGCGACTACGAGGGTGCGCTGCAGACGCTTGCGCTACGTGGCGGCGAT
>DATHGU010000084.1:0-7332 GCA_035317495.1 Solirubrobacteraceae bacterium | reverse complement strand
CGGCGAGGACGACCCGCACAGCTCGCAAGACCCGGCCTGAGCCCGTCGGCCGGCGTCGATCAGCCGTCGCGGACGACGCGCAGGATCACCGCGCGTGAGGTGTGGCTCGCCGCGTCGAGGACCGCGGCGAGCTCCTCCTCGCGCAGCTCCTCGGCGGCCTCGACCACGACGACAAGCGGTTCGACGCCGCTGCCGGCCAACCCGATCACTCGACGGACCTCGCCGGCCTCGCGCTCGAGCGCTTCGGGGGAGGGGACGGACAGCACCACCTGGCCCGCCGCGCCGGCCTCGAGGTTCCCCTCGGCATCGGTCGGGCCGGCCTCGAGGACGACCTCGCCACTGGCGACGCTGTCGGGCGCTTGCGCGCCGAGCTGTCGCTCGACCGCGCCGCCGCGTGGCAGCTGGATGATGAGCCTTGGCCGGTACGCCATTGCCCGAGCCTACCGCCCGCCGTCTAGTTGATCGCGTAGGCCAGCGAAATCTGCGCCGTCAGCCTGCACGTGACCGCTGCGGCTCTTTTCGCCCTCCGATGCTTGCGCTTGGCGCGCTTCGTCCTTGCCCCATGTGTCGCCCGCGCTGGTTGGCTCAGTTGCGCGGCGGCGGGTGCCACGGCCGTTTGCCGCGGCGCCGAGCCGAAGTCCGGCTGCTCGCCTTCGTATTCGGCGTAGCCAGATTCGCCGCCGCCGGAGCAGGAGATGTACCCGCCGTCTTCGACGACGCTCTGGACGGGTCCGAGCGTCGCGCTCAGCTTGCCGGCGAGGAACGTCGCCTTGCTCTGGCCGTCGGCCACCGCAGCGGCCATGCCTTCACGGTAGACCGCCGTCGCGGCGGCGGCGTTGTCGGATTGGCCGATCGGCACGTTCGCGACGCCCTGAACGCTGATCGTGCGCAGTGGAGTGCCGGTCGGGGCTTCCGCGACTGCAACCCCGAGCATGTTCACGGCAAAGAACGCGGCTGCGACCGTCCCGATCGCTGCGATTGCGCTTCTCACGGAACCTCCTGACCCCGGCTCGACCCTTCGACGTCGTCACAAGTGTACCTGGCGCGCAACTGCTGCCGGCTAGCGCTCGACGGACATATGGCCGGCATCCGCGAGCCCGTCTTGGACGCTTGCTCAGGCCGGCGGCGACTCGCGGAGGTACGCATCGGCCAGCCGCTTCGGCGCTCGAACGAGCCACGCCTCGATGACGAGCTCCTCGAGGTCCGTGACGGCGATGCGCTCGAGGCGCACGAGGATCGCCGCGTAGCCGTCGAAGTGGGGGGTGGTGAAGTACACGCGCGGATCGTCGGCGCGCAGCGCCTCCTTTGCCACGAGGTGCTCCACGCGCGCGCCCAGGATCGGTCCGTCCGGCGCGTCGGCCCCAAGCGCGTCGATTTCCTTGGGGCGCAGGGGACGCTCCCAGACGAACAGCTTGTCCTTCACGCGCCACTGGCGCAGCCCGCGCGAGAGCCGCTCGTCGGTCTCGGGCAGCGCGAGCGCGATCCGAACCACATCCTCCCAGCCGGCCATGCGCCTCAGCCTAGCTCGCGCTCACTCGCCCGGGGCCCTCGTCGCTCGCCTCGGCCGTTCGTCCGGTGGCGCTTCGTCCGCTACACGGGCGGTGATATAATGCTTGCTGGCAAGCAACTAATCGCACCGAGGAGGTTCTCCGTGGCGGCTCCCGCATCGACGACGGCCCCGAAGCCAGACCTCGGCTCGGCTGACGCCGATTCGACGGCACGGCTGCGTGCGGTGATCGGCAAGCTGTCGCGGCGCCTGCGCCCGACGGTCGCCGGTTCCGGCCTCACCCCTTCGGAGACCTCGGTGCTGTTCACGATCGTCCGCCTCGGTCCGCTCGGGCTCTCCGAGCTGGCCGAGATCGAGCGCCTCAACCCGACGATGCTCTCGCGGATCACCGCACAGCTGTCCGACTCCGGCCTGATCCGGCGCTCGGCCGATCCCGAGGACCGGCGCGCGGCGTTCGTGGTCGCGACGGCCGCCGGTCGACGCATCCGCGAGCGGATACATCGCGAGCGCACGCAGGCGTTGAACGCGCACGTGGAGGAGTTGCAGGAGCACGAGCGCGAGGCCTTGTGGCGCGCGCTGCCGGTGCTCGAAGAGCTCGCGGAGCGGCTGCCGGGACGTCGCCCGTGACGCGCCTGGCCGAGCGGCTGCCGGGACGTCGGCCGTGACGCGCCTGGTCGGCGTCGGACGCGTGACGTTCGCGGCCCTCGCGATCCCCAACTACCGGCGCTACATCGCCGGCCAATCGGTGTCGCTCGTCGGGACCTGGATGCAGATGGCGGCGCAGTCGTGGCTCGTCCTCACGCTCACCGGCTCGGCCACCGCGCTCGGCGTGATCCTGGCGCTGCAGACGCTGCCCGTGCTGCTGCTGTGCCCGTACGGCGGGGTAATCGCCGACCGTGTCGACAAGCGGCGCCTGATGGTCGTGCTGCAGATCGCGATGGGAGTTCAGGCGCTGGTGCTCGGCGTCCTCACCGTCACCGGAGCCGTGCGTCTGTGGGAGATCGGAGCGCTGGCCCTGCTGCTGGGGCTCAACAACGCCTTCGAGAACCCCGCGCGGCAGTCGTTCATGCACGAGATGGTCGGCCCCGAGAGCCTGCGCAACGCCGTCAGCCTCAACTCGGTGCTCGTCAACGTCGCGCGCGTGATCGGCCCGGCGCTCGCCGGCCTGTTGATCGCGACGGTCGGCGAGGGGATCTGCTTCCTCCTCAACGCAGCGACCTTCGTCGCGGTCGTCGCCTCGCTCGTGACGCTCGACCGCGCCGCCATCTCCACGAGCCCGCCGAGCGCTCGCGAGCCGGGACAGCTGCGCGAGGGCCTGCGCTATGTCCGCCGGACGCCTCAGCTCGGCGTCCCGCTGCTGATGATGGCGCTCGCCGGCGCGATGGCATACGAGTTCCAGGTGACGCTGCCGGTGATGGCCAGGCAGGGGCTGCACGTCGGCGCGACGGGCTTCGGCTTGATGACCGCCGCGATGGGCGTCGGCGCCGTCGTCGGCGGCCTGGTCGTCGCCGCGAAGGGACGGACGGGCCTGCCGACGCTCGTGCTGGCCGCCGCCGCGTTCGGCGTCGTGCTGCTGTTCGCATGCGTCGCGCCGACGCTGCCGATCGAGCTGTTCGCGCTCGCGCTCGCGGGCGGCGCGAGCATCTCGTTCATGTCGACCGGCAACTCGACCCTGCAGCTGGCCGCCGCTCCGAGCATGCGCGGTCGCGTGATGTCGCTGTGGTTCGTCGCCTTTCAGGGCTCCACGCCGATCGGTGGGCCGATCGTCGGCTGGGTCATGGCGAATGCCGGCGCGCGCGCCGGGCTCGGCCTCGGAGCGCTCAGCTGCCTGGCCGTCGCGCTGCTCGGCCTGCTCGCGCTGCGCCGCCTGACGCCCGGACCGCTCAGGCCGCTGCTCGCCACGAGCACGAGCTAGCCGAGCGGCCCTGTCAAGATATATATATATATATATAAATAAATATTGATTCGATCGCGAGCCCGCAGGTGTCTGTGTGCCCGACATTCGCGCCCCGCGCCGCGGTGGAATACTCAGGGCGTGCCGTACAACGCCGAACTCGGTCCGACGCGCTACGCCGCCGCAGCCGACCGCTACGAGGCGATGCCCTACCGCCGCTGCGGGCGCAGCGGACTGCAGCTCCCGGCGATCTCCCTGGGGCTGTGGCAGAACTTCGGCGACGACCGCCCGCTGCAGAACAGCCGCGCGATCCTGCGCCGGGCGTTCGACCTCGGCATCACGCACTTCGACCTGGCCAACAACTACGGGCCGCCGTACGGCAGCGCCGAGATCAACTTCGGGCGGATCCTCGCCGAGGACCTCGCGCCCTACCGCGATGAGCTCGTCATCTCAACGAAGGCCGGCTATGACATGTGGCCGGGCCCCTACGGCGAGTGGGGGTCGCGCAAGTATCTGCTCTCCAGCCTCGACCAGAGCCTCGCGCGGATGGGTCTCGAGCACGTCGACATCTTCTACTCGCACCGCTTCGACCCGCGAACGCCGCTGCGCGAGACGATGGGCGCCCTCGACGCGGCCGTCCGCGCCGGCAAGGCGCGCTACGTCGGCATCTCCTCATACTCGCCGCAGCGAACCGAGGAGGCCGCGCGGATCCTGCGCGAGCTCGGCACCCCGCTGCTGATCCACCAGCCCTCCTACTCGCTGCTCAACCGCTGGATCGAGCAGGGCCTGCTCGACGTGCTCGAGCGCGAGGGCGTCGGCGCGATCGTCTTCTCGCCGCTGGCCCAGGGCCTCTTGACCGACAAGTACCTCGAGGGAGTCCAGGACGACTCACGAGTCCGCCGCGGCAACTACTTCTCCGCCGAGCTGATCAGCGAGGAGAACCTCGCGCGCGTGCGCGCGTTGAACGAGATCGCCGGCCGGCGCGGACAGACGCTCGCCCAGTTGGCGATCTCCTGGGCGCTGCGCGACGAGCGCGTCACCTCCGCGCTGCTCGGCGCCAGCAGCGTGCAGCAGCTCGAGCAGAACGTAGCGGCCCCGCAGAAGCTCGACTTCGACGCGGACGAGCTCACCGAGATAGACCGCTATGCGCAGGATGGCGGGATCAACCTGTGGGCCACGTCCAGCAGCGAGTGACCGACGCCGCGCTGCGCGCCGCGGTCGCGCGCTCCTAGCTTTCTCTCAGGAACCTCTGAGGTTTCTCACGGCGCGCTCTCACGTCGCGGGGCGATGATGCACGCGACCCCGATTGAGGACCAACGACTCTCTCCCTGAAATGGCCGCGCCGATGAACGAAGATCTGCACATGCCCGACAGCGCCGAGGGTCATCGCGTGTTGGTCGTCGACGACGAGCCGAACCTCGCGGAGGTCGTGACGATGGCGCTGCGCTTCAACGGCTTCACCGTCGAGACCGCCGGCACAGGGCGCGACGCGCTCGCGGCCGTCAGCAGGTTCAAGCCGCGCCTTATGGTGCTCGACGTGATGCTGCCCGACATGGAGGGCTTTGAGGTCGCCACGCGACTTGGCGCCCAGCGCGCGGGCGTGCCGATCATCTTCCTCACCGCTCGCGATGCCACCGAGGACAAGGTCCGCGGCCTGAGTGGTGGTGGCGATGACTACATGACCAAGCCCTTCAGCCTCGAGGAGCTCGTCGCGCGGATCCGCACGATCCTGCGCCGCACCGGCCAGTCGAGCCCGGAGTCGAGCCGGCTGGTGTTCGAGGACCTGGAGCTCGACGAGGAGTCGCGCGAGGTCGCGCGCGCCGGCGTGCCGATCGAGCTGACCGCGACCGAATACCGCCTGCTTCGCTACCTGATGCTCAACCCCCGCCGCGTGATGACGCGCGCGCAGCTGCTCGACCACGTGTGGAACTACGACTTCGGCGGCGACGGTCGCGTGCTCGAGACCTACATCAGCTACCTGCGCAAGAAGCTCGACGTGCACGGGTCGTCGTTGATCAGGACCGTGCGCGGCGTCGGCTACGCGCTCCAGGCTCCCCGCCCTTGATGGCATCGCTGCGCGCGCGCGTGCTCGCGAGCGTGCTCGTGCTGGCCGCCGCGGGGCTCGTCGCGCTGGCCGCCGTGACCTACGCCGAGCAGAGCTCCTTCCTCTACGGGCGCATCGACCAGGAGCTCAGGGGCGCGGGCCCGGCACTCTCGCAGGCCCTCGACCACGCGGGCTTTCGGCCCACCGAACCCGGCGGCCTGTCGGGCGGCTCGAACAGCCCGAGCGAGGAGAACGAACCCTCACGGCGAGGCGGCCCCGGCCGACCCAACCTGAATCTCCCGCCCGGCACGTACGGCCAGCGCAGAGACGCGAGCGGGAAGGTGCTCGGGCACGTCCTGATCACGTATGGCCAGAGCGCCCCCGCGGCGCCGCGTATACCCACCAAGGTGCCGATCAACAAGCTCTTCACGGTCGGATCGGTCGGCTCCTCCGGCATGCGCTACCGCGCCTTCGCCACCCACGACCCCGAGGACAGCGGCGTGACGATCGTCGCCGTGCCGCTGCGCGACGTCGACCAGACGCTCAACCGACTGCTGCTCGTCGAGGCACTCGTGATCGCCGGCGTGCTGCTGGCACTCGGCCTGAGCGCGTTCTTCGTCGTGCGGCTCGGGCTGCGCCCGCTCACCCGCATGGAGGTCACCGCGGGAGAGATCGCCGCCGGGCAGCTCTCGCGGCGCGTCAGCCCGGCGACGCCGCGCACCGAGGTCGGGCGCCTCGGGCTCGCGCTCAACGCGATGCTCGAGCGCCTCGAGCAGGCCTTCGCCCAGCGCAAGGCCAGCGAAGAGCGCCTGCGCCGGTTCCTCGCCGACGCCTCGCACGAGCTGCGCACGCCGCTGGCCTCGATTCGCGGCTACGCCGAGCTGTTCCGCATGGGAGCCACGCGCAACGAGGCCGAGACGCAGACGGCCATGCGCCGTATCGAGGACGAGTCCAAGCGCATGGGCGCGCTCGTCGAGGACCTGCTCACGCTCGCACGCCTCGACGAGGCGCCGGCCATGAGCCGCGCGCCCGTCGACCTCGCGGTGCTCGCTCGCGACGCCGTCGAGGACGCCCACGCGATGGCGCCGCAGCGGCCCATCGACCTGCACGCGCCCGATCCGGCGATCGTCTCGGGCGACTCCCACCGGCTGCGCCAGGTGCTCGCCAACCTGCTGCGCAACGCGCTCGTGCACACGCCCGACGGGACGCCGATCGAGGTGTCCCTCGAGCAGGACGAGCAGAGCGTCACCGTCACCGTGCGCGACCACGGCCCCGGCCTGCCCGACGCCTCTCCGCAGCTCCTGTTCGATCGCTTCTGGCGCGCCGAGGGCGGGCGCGAGCGCGGCAAGGCCGGCGCAGGACTCGGCCTGTCGATCGTCGGCTCGGTCGTCGACGCCCACGGCGGGCGCGTCAGCGCGAGCAACGCCGAGGGCGGCGGTGCGCTGTTCACCGTGCTGCTGCCGAAGGTCGCGCCCGAGGCCCGCCCCGACGCTCCCTGAGGTCTCAGGCAGCTCTCAGGTTGGCCACAGATTCGACCCAGGTTGGCTCTCGATACTGCTCCTAGATCGCAATCCAACTCAAAGGAGCAACGATGTCCGTCTCGCTTCTCATCGCAGTCAACGTGCTCGCCGACATCGCCCTGCTGGGCGGCCTCGCCTACGTGATGTCGCACGCGAGGAAGCTCGAGCCACACGTCCCGTCGCTCCAGGCCGTCCAGTCCACCTAGCCGATGTCGTTGCTGTCCACGCGCGACGCCGGCGTGCTCGCCACCGCCGCCGGGCCGCATCTGTTCTGGATCGCGAGCCGGGCGGCGGGCAGCGCCGCGCTGCTGCTCTCGAGTGTGTCGGTGTGCGTGGGCCTGTTGATGGGCGGGCGACTGGTCAAGCG